>CAZRWG010000078.1:0-5949 GCA_964603805.1 uncultured Thermoplasmata archaeon | reverse complement strand
AAAGAGATGATTGAGTTCTGGGAAGAGAACAAAATACCTGAACGAACAAGAAACAAGGAAAGAGATAAGAAATTTGGTTTTACGGAGGGACCTCCAACAGCTAATGGGCTTCCACACATAGGACACGTTAGAACTAGAGTAGTCAAGGACGTATACTTGAGATATAAGACTATGAAAGGGTTCCAAGTTGTTCCAAACATCGCTGGATGGGACACCCACGGGTTGCCCGTAGAAATCGAGGTAGAAAAAGAACTCGGTATAGATTCGAAGGAAGAGATCGAAGAATATGGTCTTGAAAAATTCAATGAGATGTGTAAAGAGAGCGTCTTCCGATACGAGAAAGAATGGAGAGAGATGAGCGAGAGGATAGGTTTCTGGATAAATTATGAAGATGCCTATATCACCATGGAGGACGACTACATAGAGAGCGTTTGGTGGAGTTTGAAACAGCATTGGAAAAACGGTCTTTTAGAGAAGGGGCATATGGTCGTACCTTACTGTCCTAGATGCGGAACGCCTCTTTCAAGCCACGAAGTCGCGCAGGGTTATAAGATGACCGAGGATCCTTCTATCTACATGAGATTCAAGGTCAAGGATGAAGATGCATATTTTTTGGCATGGACCACGACCCCCTGGACTTTGATATCTAATCTTCTTTTGGCCGTTGGAAAAGATATCGATTACGCTCTTATCGAGTATGAGGGAGAAATGTATTATCTTGCAGAAGACCTGGTAGAGAATATATTCGACGATGTAGAAGTCATAGAAACGATGAAGGGTAAAGACCTGATCGGAAAAGAATACGAACCCATGTTCGATTATGTAGATTCAGATAGTGAAAGTCATTATGTTACGCATGCCGATTTTGTAAGTTTAGAAGAAGGTACTGGAATAGTTCATGTTGCTCCCGCTTTCGGTGAAGACGATTATGATCTTTGTCAGGAGGAAGGTGTAGAGCTTGTAAATCCAGTGGATGAAGCGGGTAAGTTCACCAATGAAGTAGAAGATCATGCTGGTAAATTTGTAAAGGATGCTGACGAGCAGATTATGGATGATCTCGAAGAAAGAGGAGATCTCTTAGGTAGAGGTACAACAGAGCATAGATATATGTTCTGTTGGAGATGTGATTCTCCCCTCTTGAATTATGCCTTGGAGAGTTGGTTTATACGAACGTCCTGGGAGAAAGAAAAATTGATCGGTAATAATGAAGAAATATTTTGGAAACCCGAACATTTGAAACACGGCAGGTTCGGAAACTTTCTTGATGATCTGAAAGATTGGTCGTTGAGCAGGAACAGGTTTTGGGGTACACCGCTACCCATCTGGACATGTGATAATAAACACGAATTTTGTGTGGGTAGCAGAGAGGAATTGGAAAATATGTCGACAGAGCCTTTACCTGATGACTTTGAGTTCCATAGACCTTACGTAGACAGGGTAAAATTGGAATGTCCTGATTGTGAAGAAGATATGGAAAGAGTGCCATACGTTATTGACTGTTGGTACGACAGTGGAAGCGCACCTTTCGCTCAATTCCATTATCCATTCGAGAACGAAGAAAAATTTGAAGAGGCATTTCCTGTAGATTTCATAACCGAATCATTGGATCAAACCAGAGGTTGGTTCTACAGTCTTTTAGCGATTAGTTCACTATTGAGAGATGAACCGGCTTACAAAAAATGTCTCACCCAGGGATTGATCCTTGATGAAGACGGCGAGAAGATGAGCAAAAGTAAAGGTAACGCGGTCGATCCAAATGAAGTTATGGAAGAGAAAGGTGCGGATGCCACGAGGCTCTACTTCATGACTTCACCTGTCTGGAATTCTACGAAATTCAGTAAAGAATTGGTAGACGAGAAGATAAATAAGACCATCAACACTCTAACGAACGTCGTCTCTTTCTTCACCAACAATGCGAATATAGATGGTTTCAAACCTTCTGAGTATGAGGTGAACGATGAGATCGATAGATGGCTGCTTTCCAGAAAAAATACATTGATAGAAGAAGTTGAAGATGGTTTTGAAGAGCTAGAACTGCACAATTCAGCTAGAAGTATAGAGGCTTTCATAGACGACTTGAGTAATTGGTATTTGAGAAGGAGCCGAAGAAGGTTCTGGGAAGGAACAGAAGAGGAGAAAACCAGTGCTTATAATACTCTTTATGAAACTTTAAAGACGCTCGTAAAGGTTATGTCACCTTTCACTCCGTTTTTGGCAGAGAGGATCTACAGGAACGTGATATATCCGAATGAAAAGAATTCCGAATCGGTACATATGTGTGAATTTCCAGAGGTAGAGGAAGAACAGCTTGATCCTAAACTTGAGGAGAATATGGAACTCGTAATTGACATCGCGGAACTTGGAAGGAACGCACGGCAGAAAGAGGATATAAAGTTGAGACAGCCATTAAGAGAGGCGATAGTTGTTAGTGAAAATGAGCAAACGGACGAGGCTGTCAAAACTTTTGAAAACATATTGATGGAAGAGTTGAATGTCAAGCAATTGACGACTAAGGAAGATGAGTCCGAACTGACAGAGACCAAGCTCGAGCCGAATTATTCATCTCTAGGTCCGAAGTTCAAAGATGAGGCTGATGAGGTAGCTCAGGCGATAGAGAGTGCTGATGCAAAAAAAGTGAAAGAGCATATAGAGAAAAAAGAAAAAGTTGAATTGAACGGTTTCGAAATTGAAGAGGAAGATGTAGAGATATACGAGCAAGTCAAGGATATATACTCTCACAGCGAGGAGAGAGGGCTAAAGGTATTCGTTGACACGGAAATTGATAAGGATCTGGAAATAGAGGGGACAGCTAGAGACGTAGTTAGAAGGATACAAACTATGCGTAAGGAACTAGAGCTCGGCTATACTCAGAAAATTAGAACTTACTATGATGGTGACAAAGACATACTGACCGCTGTAAAGGAAATGGAAGACTACATCAAAAAGGAAACTCTATCCAGTGAACTCAATGAAGGGAGTGAAAATTTTAAGGATGGTCTTAAAAAGGACTGGTCCATAGAAGACGAAGAGATCACGATATGGGTGGAGCCTATCCAGGGGTCCGAAGACGAATCCTTAAATATTTAGTGGCTATTGAGGGAAAAAGATGGCTAAGAAAGAAGATAAAGAGATGGAAGTGACCAAGCACAATAGTTTGATCAGATTTGCCGAGGATATAGAGTACAAAGATCTTGCTCCTGTCTTCCCTGCACTCTACAGGTTGTTCATGGAACTAGCAGACCAATATCCAGATGATAGTAAGGAAGAATATACCGAGATGCTGATCAGACAGAATTTGAAGGACCTCCAAAATAACAGGAAACCGAGCGGTCACAACCGTGAAGCACGCTATCGGATGATTTTCCCGATAGATAGAGAACACGTGGAGTTTTTTTTATACCCTAGAATTGCAGAGGAAGAATCCAAAATAGAAGACATAACAGCAGAGATCTCTAACTTCTTAGAGGAGAACGATCTCGAGCACGAGATTATATGGGATGAGATGGAATATCTGATGGAAGAAAAAGACTAGTTTCTACTTTTACTGATCAAAGAAATCCTTACAAACTTTTTCTATATTCCTAGTCACGCCATAGTCAAAATTATCTGGTAAGTTCTTTTTATATCGATCGTAATTAAAACGTTTATCCGCTAATATAATAAGAGCTCGATCATTTTTACTTCTTATAGGGCGACCTGCGGCCTGTAAAACTCTGTTCATCGTAGGATATATCCTCGAATACTTATATCCTTTATTTTCACCAAATTTGGCCGTGTAATATTCTTCAAGAGCTTCGACTTCTAGCGAAGGAGGTGGAAAAGGTATTCCCACTATCATAACAGCAGACAATATATTACCTCTATAATCCACGCCCTCAGAAAGACTACCTCCTTGAACTCCGAGAAGGACATTGTTATCGCTTTTCTTCAGTCTTCCTACAAGCTCCTTTTTCTCTTTTTTAGAATGCTCTCTCTCCTCCACAATAAGATCCTTTTCCAGATGAACCATATTGAGTCTATCGTATATTCTATTCATCAAATCGTAAGAGGGAAAGAAAACGGCCACATTTCCAGGAGTATTATTTCCCAAGTCGGCTATGGAATTGGCATAAGCCTGGTACATGTTCAACCCTCTTTCTTTGTAGGCTGTAGTGAGGTTCCCGAGGCTAACGATCTTCCTGTTTTCGTCTGGAAATGGAGAAGAGTACTTCTCCGCTTTCGCATCCTCTATACCTAAGATATCTGCATACATCTCCCCGGGATGTAAAGTACCGCTCATCAATACTGAGCCTACCACTGTTTTGAAAACATCCGCACTGAATCTGGACGGATCCATTAGTTTTACATTTATCCTTATAGGGGATTTTTCGATCGAACGAAATATCTCTTCACCTTCTTCTTTCCAACTATCTAAGAAGGAATAAACTCTCATAGGAGCCGTTGCTGAAGGATCTTCTTCCACTATATCCGTAGCGACAATCTTCAAATCAGCTAGAAGATCATCTATAGAATCGAACTGAGAAAGGCCTCCTTTTAAAGCATTGTTTACCTTCTTATCTAAAAATTCTTTCTGTATCCTTTTTTCCTCTGCATCGATCGAAGTCAATTCCCTAGAAAATCTTCTCATGAAGCTGCTGAGTGATGAGGAGTAACCAAGCAGAATCGAAGAAGCTTCATCTAGTATCTCTACAGTCAGAGTCTCTTCTAGATTGCTCCTTATCCTGTCTGGAAGATTGTGTGCTTCATCTATTATCAAAATCGCATCTTCAAGATCTATTTCGAGGAGATCAAATATCCTTTCTCTTATATCCGAAAAAATGTAATTATAATCGCAGACGATGATGTCGCTTTCTTTTCCCGCAACCAAGGCACTTTTGTGTGGACACACGTTGAAAGATTCGCACAAACGGACGAGTTCCGAAACATGTTTGGTCTCTCTTCTCAGCTTTTCTACTACTTCTGACATCTTCTGGTTGAAGAGATTACACCTGCTTTGACCCTCGCCGCTGCAGAATTCCTCAAAAACGGGGTAGGGCAATTTAGACGCCTCTCTCAAACACATATTCTTTTTTGAGATCACATCTATCGCTTTGACATGTTCTGGCATATTCTTAATGGTCTCTATAGCTATATTGTGTTGTGACTGCTTACTCGTCAAGAAGAATATTTTTTGATCGTCCTTCTTTTTTCTTACAGCTGGAGGGAGTACAGCAGCAGTTTTCCCTATCCCTGTAGGTGCGTGAGCTATGAGAGTACTTCCTTCCTCGAATGTTTTTTCAACGTCCTCCAAGAATTTCTTCTGTCCTTCCCTTATCTTTTTGAAAGGAAATAAGAGATCATCGGTAGAAAATCTTCCATCTCCTTCAGAAAAAAATTCTAGTTTATCATCTGATCTTTCGCATTTAGGGCAGACTCGATTTCCATCTATAGCGTTCATAAGTGTACCGCAGTTTTCGCAGAAATCATCCATCAACTTACCCACCCAAACTTTACTTTTAATCTTTTCGCTCGGTAAATCTGACTAATAGAAAAAACCATAAATAATGAAGTCTACTATCGAAATCAAATAGAGGTATAAAGTATGGAATGCAATAAAGAGAGTAACGTTGAGAAATGTAATTGTTCATACCCTGGTTGTCCCAGAAAAGGGATGTGTTGCGATTGTATAGAGTACCATTTAGATAAAAATCAACTTCCAGCCTGCGCGTTTCCTGACGACGTAGAAGAGACCTATGATCGTTCATTTGAAAAATTTATAGAAGTGTACGGGTGAGTGAAGAAGTGAAAGTTGAGACCATTTTGGGAAGAGGACATTCCTGCAATGTCTTTTTAGTCGAATCGGAAAAAAATTTCTTGGTAGATGCCGGTATGGGGATCGCAGATAGAGTAAAAAAAAGGATAAATGATGTGAATATCGATAGTATAGTACTCACTCACAGGCATATAGAT
>CAZRWG010000077.1:0-5976 GCA_964603805.1 uncultured Thermoplasmata archaeon | reverse complement strand
GCATCAAATATGTGCTTTCTAAACCATCTCTTCACGTCCATTTTGGCCTACCTCATTAAAGACACGAGATTATTTCTAAGATTATCTTTATCAAAGCTAATCGTCACCTAAGGGCTTCACAATAACCTGAACTACATCTCCTTCTTCGATATCCAGGACGTCTCTTTCCGCCGTTGGGATAGTCACTCTACCACTTTCTCCTACTTTAGCTTTGAAGAGTGCGTGGTTTGAAGCTGCTTTTTCAAGTATTTTAGGGACCTCTTCTCGAACATGTTCTATCAAATCAGGGATATCTTCGATTTCAGTTTTATCCAGTATATCTCCAAGTTTCATAAGATGCACCTTTTTATTTAACTAAGCATGGTATTAATAGATTATGGGGATATACGTCATCTAAAGGGATAAAACGGAATAGGACTTTAGAGGCATCCAATAAATTTATTTTGTAAATTCCATTATCTATAAGAGATGGATATGAAAAGTATATCTAAGGAGAATATAATATATGAATTTAAACCAGATATGAAACATGTAGAAAAAGTAAAACCTGATAATATAGTCAAATTCCACGCCAATGATGCTTTCAATAATCAAATACAAAGTGAGGATACAACATTAGAAGAAGTCGATTTTTCAAAACTCAATCCTGCCACAGGCCCTCTTTATGTGGAAGGTGCTGAGAAAGGAGATATTCTTAAAATAAAAATCTTGGATATAAGCATTCCTAACGAAGGTGTAGTAGTAACCGCCCCAGAAGCGGGAGCACTTGGGGATATGGTAGAAGAACCTATCACAAAAATTATGAATATAGAAAAAGGTTTTTGCATATTCAATGATCTTAAAATCCCCTTAAAACCAATGATCGGTGTGATCGGAGTAGCTCCAGAGAAAAAAGCCTATTCTACCGGTACACCTTGGAAACATGGAGGTAACATGGATACAAAAGATATTTGCGAAGGATCTATTCTTTATTTACCAGTAAAGCAGAAAGGAGGACTTCTCGCCTTAGGAGATTGTCACGCTTTGATGGGGGATGGTGAAGTCTGTGTTGCATCATGCGAAATCAGTTCGGAAGTAATTGTAAAAGTGGAAGTGATCAAAAAAGGTGAGATTGAATGGCCTATTGTTGAAACAGAAGATGAAACGATGATAATAACTTCTGGAGAAACTGCTGATGATGCGCTAAAAGAAGCAACTAGACAGGTTGTTGAATCTCTCTCAAAAGGTAGAGATATCAGCTGGCTAGAGGCTTATCTTCTAGCGAGTTTGGTGGTAGATCTGAGAATAAGTCAAATTGTAGATCCAAAGAAGACCGCTAGAGCAGCAGTGCCAAAAGATGTACTAAGCACGGAAGGTATTATTCGAAATGAAAATTGATAAAAAGAATGGATTTTATTCGTAAAGAAAGCAAGATACTTTTCGACCATCAGCTTCAATCAGCTCTGGTCTCTCGCTTTCGCATATGGCTTTGCTCTTCTCGCATCTAGGTGCAAAAGCGCATCCTTCAGGTGGATTTACTGGACTTGGAACCTGTCCGCTTAAAGGTGCTTTTACTTTTTGATCAGGATCTGGTTGTGGAACCGATTGGAATAGAGCTGTAGTGTATGGATGCATAGGGTTCTCAAATATATTCTTCGTATCACCGACCTCTACAACTCGGCCAAGGTACATGACTCCTAACCTATCACTTATAGCTCTCACTAGATTTATATTATGAGAGATAAACAAATAGGATACATCAAACTTTTCTTTTGCCCTGTTTAACAATTTGAGGATTTTAGATTGAACAGAAACATCTAACGCGGAAGTAGGCTCATCCAAAACAAGAAAGTCAGGCTCAAGACATAAAGCTCTAGCTATGCATACACGTTGTTTTTGGCCACCACTTAATTCGTGAGGATATCTTATCAAATGTTCCGCTTTCAATCCCATCGTGTTTAATATATCAACCATTTTCTTTAGTTTTTCTTCCTCCGAATCCACCATATTATGAATCACAAGTGGTCTGTTAAGATGGTCATATACTGTCATCTGTGGATTTAATGAACTTACTGGATCTTGAAAAACAATGTTCATCTTTTTTCTTAATTTTCTCATATCACCGCCATTAAGATCAGTAATATCATTTCCTTCGAAATATATTTTACCATCAGTAGGCTCTATCAATTTCAATATCGTCCTACCTAATGTCGTTTTACCGCACCCACTTTCCCCTACTATCCCTAGAGTTTCACCTTCTATAACATTGAGTGAAACGTTATTGACAGCTTTCACTTTACCTTTTTTGGAATTGAAAAATTTCTTCAAGTTCTTCGTTTCTACTATATTAATTCTACCTCCTCCCAAAAGTAGCAAGCAACGAAATGATCTTTTTCTATCTCTTCAAGATTAGGCTTTTCTTTTTTACATATATCTTGAGCATATTCACAGCGAGGATGAAATCTGCAACCAGTAGGTGGATTGATTAGTCTAGGAACTGTACCTGGAATTGTTTCAAACTCTTCTACACTTTCCTTCACTCCTGGAACAGAATGTATTAGACCTTTCGTATATGGATGTCTAGGATTATTGAAAATATCATGTACATCTGCAGTTTCTGCTATTTGACCTCCATACATCACTGTAACTACATCACATATCTCAGATATCACTGCCATATCATGAGTGATGTATAGTATAGAAAGACCTTCTCTCTCCTGTAACTCCTGTAATACCTTCAAAAATTGGGCTTGTATAGAAACATCTAATGCAGTAGTGGGTTCATCAGCAATCAATAGATTGGAATTACAAGCGAGCATCATCGCGATCATCACTCGTTGTTTCATACCTCCGCTCAACTCATGAGGATATTTTTCATAAACATCCTCAGGATCAGGAAGCTTCACTCTATCAAGTTCGTCTAAAACTAATCTTTGAGACTCTTCTTTATCATCACTCTGATACAGAACTATCGATTCTTTGATCTGTTCTCCAGCCGTGTAAACCGGATTTAAGGAAGTCGATGGATTCTGGAAAATCATACTTATTTCGTTACCTCTTATCTCTCTTCTTAGTGTTTGATCATTTAATTTTAAAAGATCTCTTCCTTTATAGAGAACACGACCGCCTCTAATTCTCGCATTATCATCTAATAAACCTAAAGTGGTAAAACTAGTTACAGACTTTCCGCAACCTGTTTCTCCTATAAGGCCGTGAATCTCACCTTTTTTAACTGTAATATTTACATCGTCTAATGCTTTAACTGTACCCTCTTCTGTTAAAAAATCTAATTTCAAATCTTCAATTTCTAGAATTGCTTTTTCACTCCTATTATTTTTATCCATCTAACTTCCACCTCTTATTGGATCAAGAGCATCTCTTAAACCATCGCCCATGAAATTAAATGCAAGAACGGTAACTACTATTGCCATACCAGAAATAGTCACTAACCATGGGTTTGTCCACATAAAATCAGCACCAGAATCCACCATTGCTCCCCAAACAGGCGTTGGGGGTTGAGCTCCTAAACCAAGAAAACTTAAAGTAGCAGAAAACAAAAGGGCTGAAGGCATTTGTATTGTAGCAACTACCACTACGGAGGGAAGAACATTTGGGAAAAAGTATTTGGTTATTATACTTAATTTACTTTCTCCAATCGCCTTTGCACCTTCTATATATTTCTCTTGTTTTATAGCCAATACATCTCCACGAGTTACTCTAGCAAATCTCGTCCAAATAATCAGACCTACTGCAATTATAACCGGATACAATCCTTCACCTAGAGCTACACTCATTCCGGCAGCGAATACTAAGACAGGAAAGGCCATAAAAGTATCAACCACTCTCATTATTACTTCATCACCCACTCCACCCATTGTTCCGGCTATTAAACCTAAAGTGACTCCGATACCACCTGAGACTGCAACTATAAGTATTCCTATGAACAGAGCAACTCTAGTGCCATGTATCAAGCGAGATAAGGTGTCCCTACCAAGTTGGTCAGTTCCCAAAGGATGATCCCATGAAGGAGCTTCTCTTCGCCTGTCCAAATTGGTCTCTAGAGGATCATAGGGTGCAAGGAAAGGAGCAAATATCGCTGTGATTACTAAAATAATCAAAACTAAACCACCGAAAAGAGCTAATTTATTTCTTTTAAATCTTAACCAAACAAGTTCTAATTGACTAGTTTCTTTTTTCTTTAAATCTTCCAATTCTTGTTTTATATCAGTATCCTTTGATCCAAAATATGATTCTTCATCACTTTCTTTCATGGTTATTCCTCCTCAGTTTCTAAGTCAATTCTTGGATCTACAAAAGTATACCCTATATCTGCACAAAGATTAGCTATAACCGTTATCATAGTGATTATTAAAACGAGACTTTGAACCATAATAAAGTCTCTCGCGAAAACCCCTGTTAATAATAGTCGCCCCATACCAGAAATATTAAAAATCTGTTCAGTTATCATGGCACCTCCAAACAACCAAGGAAGTCTCATCGCTATAACTGTAACCACGGGAATCAGTGCATTTCTCAAACCGTGTTTAAATATAACTCTATGTTTCGTAAGGCCTTTCGTTTTAGCTGATTTGATATAATCTCTATTCAACACACTTAGCATGCTAGATCTAGTTAATCTTGCAATTATTGCTTGCAATCTTAATCCTAAAACAAATGCAGGCAAAATAAGATAATGTAATCCTCCCCAACCCCCAGGATGTCCACCTATAGGAAATAAACCAAGATAAAAGGCGAACAATAAGAGAAATATTGTACCTGCCCAAAAACTGGGGATCGAACGCCAAAACAAGGATTGTATAGTTGCTAGATAATCTATCCAAGTATTATGTTTAAGAGCTCCCAATATCCCCATACTAATTCCAATGACAGAGGATATGACCATCGACAAACCCATTAGCTGGAAAGTAATAGGTATTCTATACCATATTAGATCGGAGATAGGTTGATCAAATCGAACGGAAGTTCCTAATTCACCTCTTAAAATACCGCTCATCCAATCATAGTATTGCATGTAAAGAGGCTTGTCTAGACCATGTGTTTCTCTAAATTCTTGTAAAGCTTCTTGAGAGGCCTCGGGCCCTAAAATTCTCCTTGCAGGATCAGCACCCCCAGCTCTCATCAACATGAAGGCCACCAAGGTAGCTAATATCAAAACAGGTATAGTCCTAATGGCTCGCTTTATAATGTATCTTTTTCTTTTACTTTCGATGTATTTTTCCAACATCCTATCATCCTTTATGCGCTTTGTAGCAGAAAAAAATGTAAAAAAAGTTTTTGGTTACTTTTTAATTAGTTATTTATCTCGTATATCCAGCTTCTTCTAATAATTCCTCGGCCATTTCAATGTCCTGTTCATACTGAGGTAATTCATCATGGTGTGTCGGATGGGCTTCTAAAATTGGTGAGCGTTGATTCTGATACAGTTCTTCTACTCCTCTTGCCTTTATAATTTCCTCGACGTCTAGAGCATAAGCAAGAGCCTTTCTGACATTTACATCATCGAAGGGCTCCTTTTCATGATTGAATGCCAACCGATTATGTTGTGTTGTCTGGTAGGCATTGGTTATTACCTGGTCCTCGTCTTGAAGATCTAAATAGTTGTCTCCACTCACAGTAACTGTGAAATGGACATCGCCAGCTCTTAATGCCGTTATAATTGTAGATTCTTCATCATAGAAATCATATGTCACCTCAGGTATGTTTACTTCATGTCTGTAGTCCTCATTTCTTTCAAGGACTAGTTCATCTCCTATTTCGTAATGACTAAATTCGAAGGGGCCTGAACCAATCTGTTCATCTTGGAAATCTTCCCAACCGTTTTCTTCAATGTAATCCTTTGGCACTATAGTCATATCTACGAAGCCTCCCTTTTGGAATATTTCGGCGTCTACTTCTTCCATGTGCATCTCTAAAGTATACTCTTCTGTTGCTTCTACGTAATCGACAGCATCAAAATCGGCATCTCTAGTAGATATA
>CAZRWG010000076.1:3251-6005 GCA_964603805.1 uncultured Thermoplasmata archaeon | reverse complement strand
ATACTTAGAGAGAATGGAAGAGATGCAGAACATGGGAGCAGATCTTTTAGATATCCGGTCATTAGCCAAAGATGTTTCAAAGCAAGCTAGAAAGAATAACGTCTGTCCTCACTGCAAAACTGAGCAGCGGAAGATAAAATTGGATAAGCCTACAACTTTCCGAGAGGAGAATACAAAATTGACAGCTAAAGAGGTAAGAGCTAGGTTAGAAAGGATTCCTGACGATGATCTGTGGCCGCTAGGTATAAATCCCGATGTTACTCGACCAGAATATATGGTCTTGAAAGTACTTCTTGTCCCTCCAGTTACAGTTAGACCATCTATCACCTTAGAATCAGGGGATAGGTCGGAAGACGATCTTACACACAAACTTGTGGATATACTGAGGATCAATCAACGGTTGAGAGAAAATAGAGATGTAGGTTCTCCACAACTTATCGTTGAGGATCTTTGGGACCTGCTTCAGTACCACGTAACCACTTACTTTGACAATCAAACTTCAGGTATACCTCCAGCGCGACACAGGAGTGGAAGAACTCTTAAGACTCTGATCCAGCGGTTGAAAGGAAAAGAAGGGCGTTTCAGACAAAATCTGAGTGGGAAAAGAGTAAACTTCTCAGCCCGTAGTGTCATATCGCCAGATCCGTGGCTTTCAATAAACGAGGTTGGTGTACCAGAAAAAGCCGCTAGAGAACTGACCGTTCCCTTGAAAGTTACACCTATGAATTTAGAATATGCTAGGGAGATAGTTGCAAGAGGTCCTTCGCCAACGGAAGATGGAAAATATGTGCCTGGAGCGAACTATATGATAAGGCCTGATGGGAGAAGGATAAAAGTTACCGAAAAGAATTCTGAAACAGTTGCAGAGAAAGTAGAACCTGGGTTTACCATAGAACGAGAGTTGAAAGACGGGGACATAGTGCTTTTCAACAGACAGCCTTCACTACATCGTATGTCTATGATGGCCCATGAAGTTAAGGTAGTTCCCGGAAAAACCTTTAGACTTAACCTCGCTGTCTGTCCACCTTATAACGCTGATTTTGATGGGGACGAGATGAATCTACATGTCCTCCAAAGTGAAGAAGCTAGAGCAGAGGCGAAGGTACTGATGAAAGTTCAAGAGCACATACAATCTCCAAGATTCGGAGGACCTATCATCGGAGCTATACAGGACCATATTAGCGGTTTATTCTTCCTAACACATGAAAATCCCTCTTTCACGAGAGAAGACATTGTTAGTATCTTTTCTAACTTAAAAACTGAAAGTTTTCCGGAACCAGTAGAAGAAGATGGTAAAAAAGTCTGGAAAGGAAAAGATATTTTCAGTCATTTTTTGCCTGATGACTTGAATATAGAGTTCCAGGCATCTATATGTGAAAAATGTGACACCTGCGATGAAGAGGAATGTGATTTGGACGCTTATGTTAAGATCAGAGATGGTCAGCTTCTCCACGGAACGATAGATGAAAATGCGGTCAGTGCTTTTGCCGGCGAGATAGTGGATAAATTGGCAAGAGATTATAGTACGGATACGGCGAGAAAATTCATCGATCAGATTACTACCATTGCATTGGGAGTCATTACGCTGAGAGGGTTCACTACGAGTATAGATGACGAAGAGATCCCAGAAGAGGCGAAAAGGCAGATAAATGCTTTGCTGGATAAAGCAGAAAACAAAGTGCGAGAACTTATAGAGGCATATAGAGAAGGCGACTTAGAAGAACTCCCGGGTAGAGGGCTCGAAGAGACTCTCGAGCTGAAGATAATGAAAGAACTCGGTAAGGCTAGAGACGATGCAGGTCAGATAGCCAGCAAACACCTTGGATTAGGAAACAATGCCGTAGTGATGGCAAGAACCGGTGCACGAGCTAGTATGCTCAACTTGACCCAAATGGCAGGAGCCTTGGGACAGCAGGCTATCAGGGGAGAGAGACCTAGTAGAGGTTTTGAGGAAAGAACTCTATCACATTTCAAAAGAGGAGAACTCGGTGCTGAGTCAAAAGGTTTCGTCAAGTCATCATATAAAGAGGGGCTCAACCCTGTAGAGTACTTCTTCCACAGCATGGGCGGTAGAGAAGGCCTCGTCGATACGGCCGTTCGTACCAGCAGGTCTGGGTACATGCAGAGACGTTTGATAAATGCACTGGAAGACTTAATGGTAGAGAACGACGGAACAGTTAGAAATTCAGCAGATACAGTGGTCCAGTTCAAATATGGTGAAGACGGTGTAGATCCGATGAAAAGCAAAAGAGGAGATGCGATTGATATAGAAGATGTCATCCGTGATTTCAAGACGGGAGGTGACTGATTATGGCGAAGAAAGATACAATAAATGCCTTGATCCGAAGAGGGGTGGATGAAAAAACTGCTAAAAAATTAGCAGATGAGGATTTTTTACTTGGAGATGTAAAATCCGCCTCTAAAAAAGAATTAGAAGAAGTTTTAGAAGAGGATAAGGCAAAGGAAGTTAAAGAACTGGTAGGGAAGAAAGGGAAAAAAAGAAAAAAGAAACAAAAAGACAAGAGTAAAAAAGAAAAGGTCAAAAAACCAGATGATTTTCTTCCAGATAAATTTGAAAAATTAGAAGGTACAGCAAAAAAAGTAAAAGAGATTTCAGACTCTAACGGTTACGAACTTCCGAGGGCGATCATAACCAAGACAGCAGAAGGACTTAATGAACACGATATTCCGGAAGAAGATTATGAAGACATAGTCGAGATCGTAAACGATAGATACAATAATAGAAAAGTCGAT
>CAZRWG010000076.1:0-3241 GCA_964603805.1 uncultured Thermoplasmata archaeon | reverse complement strand
CCAAAAGAATCTGTGGGTATTGTAGGCGCTCAGTCGATCGGAGAGCCAGGAACACAGATGACCATGAGAACATTCCACCACGCAGGTGTCGCAGAGATTGGAGTTACTCAAGGACTTCCTAGAATGATCGAAATCGTTGACGCAAGGAAGGTGCCGAGTACACCCTCTATGGAAGTGCATCTCAAAGAAGAACTGAAGGATGATAGAGACAAGGCTAAAGATATCGCCTCTAAACTGGAGATAACTAGATTGAAAGATGTTGCTGATGTCGAGATCGATATGGCGGAAACGAATATAGTCATAAAGCCGGACATGAGCAGTTTAGAGGAAAAGAACATAAAGTTAGACGAAACAGTCGAAAAACTGAAGAAAACAAGAGGCATTGAGGGGGACGTTTCCGTTTCTGGAAACGAGATAAACATAACAGTGGAGGAAGGTAAATTCAGTCTTCTTCATGAAGCCGTAGAAAATGCTAAAGATATGAAGATCAAAGGAGTGAAAGGGATCGAAAGAGGTGTTATCCGCAGAGATGGAGGCGAATTCGTCATATATACAGAAGGTTCCAACCTCGAGGAAGTTCTCAAGATGGAAGGCGTAGACATCAAAAAGACCACAACTAATAGTCCATTTGAGATATACAATGTGTTAGGTATCGAAGCTGCAAGAAATTCAGTCATACATGAAGCTAAGAACACACTAGATGAGCAGGGATTGGAAGTGGATATCCGCCATGTTATGCTCGTAGCGGATATCATGACTAATGAGGGCGATTTAAAGGCAATCGGTAGACACGGTGTTTCCGGTAAGAAGACAAGCGTGCTTGCCAGGGCCGCATTCGAGATAACAAGTCAACATCTTCTTAGAGCGGCTATAATCGGTGAAGAAGACGAACTCAATGGAGTCGCTGAGAACGTTATAGTGGGACAGCCCATAACTCAGGGAACCGGAGATGTGGACGTCAAGTATACAGGGCTTCCGTCCGGTGTTAGCTCACAAAAAGAGGAAAATTAGTAAGTTCTTTAAAAAATCATAAATAACAGCATCATGTTGAAGATGATGATTACTAAAGAAAGGTGGTGCCAGAATGGATGTAAATAGAGAAATTAGAATGGCCGTTAACACAGGGTCGGTAGATTTCGGTGTGAAAGAGGCAAAAGAAAATGTCGAGAATCAAGAATGTGAACTTCTTATAGTTGCGTCTAACTGTCCTGAGGAGAACTTTATGGAGAATGAGGAATATAATGGCGTTCCTATATACGTCTACCGTGGAAACAATCAGCAGTTAGGATCGGCAGCGGGAAAACCTTTTGCAGTTTCCGCCATCTCGATAAAAGATGCTGGAAATTCGAATATACTCTCTTTAAGGGCGGAATAAAAATGTCTGAAAGTATGGAAGATATAACTTTCAATGAAAAAACCTTACGGTACATCTCTGTTTTCGAGAAGATTACAGATGCAGAAGTTGTTGATTGTATAGATATACCTGAAAAAGTGATATTTATCGTAGAAAAAGGGTCAGCACAGAAAGCTATCGGTAAAGGAGGAAAAAACGTAACGAAGATCAGCGACGCTATCGATAGGAACGTACATGTAATAGAGTATAGCGATGATGAGGAAGAATTGCTCAAAAATATATTTTACAGCTATAACGTCAAGAACGTTGAGATCGAGGACAAAAATGGTGTTAAACATGGAACCGTAGAGGTCGCTCCAGAGAATAAAGCTCGGGCGATAGGAAAAGAAGGTAGAAACCTCTCAATTGCAAGGAAAATAATGATGAGACATTCAGACATATCCAGCGTATCTGTTGCGTAATATTTCAGGTGAACCTCTGAAATAGAGGTAAGGCTCTATATCTTTTTCTTTTTTCCACCTACTCCTGCAGTCACAGTGAGATAGTTTTTCAAAAACAGACTTATTTTGTCTTTTGTTGAACTGCTCTATCGCTTTCAATACTTTATCGTTGCAATTTTCACAGTTGCTAGCTCCTCTTTTAGAACCTAAGCCGGCTTTAGAAACAAAGACCGGTATATGGACATCTCCTATTGAAGTAAGGACCTCCGTTATTGACCACAGCCAAGGCGGGCTGTAAAGGTCTCTGTGCCATAATTCTTCCAACAAAGTTCCTTTTTGGACATTGACTGGGTTTATCGAGACTATATCCGTTAGTTCCGAGACCCTATGGATAGAATTTACTAAATCATCTATAGCTTCCTTTTCCGTTAAGAATAGAGGTTTTAAAAGCAAGTAAGTCCTGATTGAAGCCATATCTGATACGGTCTCTATAGAATCTTTATACTCCTCAAAAGTGAAACCTTTGTTTATACAGTTCTCTAAAATGAAATCGTTAGCAGATTCGAGTCCTATGGCGATTTCTAACTCACTTATGGTTCCAGAAAGTTTTTTCACACGCTCTCTCTCAATAAATTCGGGCCTTGCTTCTATGACTGTTTTTTCAGAATCGAAACTCTCGAGTATCTTTAAAGCAGTACCTTCATCAATTTCATCCTCATCTAAAAAACTACCAGATGTGTAAATCTTGACTATCTCCTGTCCTTCGTAATGTGAGAGAGCTTCATCTAGTTGAGCTTTTATATATTCATCGCTAACATCTGGATTTGTGTCGGTATAATAGCCACACATAGAACATCCAGACCTATATGATCTGTAACAGCCTCGAGTGCGGAATATCAGTGAAAAAACATCCTTTATTTCATCATCGTAGAGTTCCTCTTCAGTCCAGTAAGCGATGAGATCTCTTCTATCTGCCCTGGAAGTTCTTCGGTGAAATCTCCTGATTTCGGACTTTAATCCCATATCTTTGAATGTCTGTGTTAGATAATTAAATGTTTTTCTCCCGGTGTAAAGAAAACGCAATTATATCCCCTATGCATTACCGTTTAGTGTATGGAAGTATTACGTGACAAATCTAAGATGACGAGATTCCTCGTACTTTACAAGTCAGCGGTGGAGAAACCGAACAGACTTGCGGATTTAGCTTCCGAATTGGATATGAGCGAGCAGGCAGTATCGAATTACATTTCCAAGATGGAGGATGAGGGACTCATCGATAGATCTGGAAGTTTTTATCGTCCCACTTCTGAAGGTATGGAATTGGTAAGGGAGATCGTTTCAAAGCTAGGATCATTTCTCGATGAAGCTAGCGATAAAATAAATTTCATATCCACATGTACTGCTATAGCATCTGAAAATATAAAGGAAGGAGATAGAGTCGGTCTAG
>CAZRWG010000075.1:0-6014 GCA_964603805.1 uncultured Thermoplasmata archaeon | reverse complement strand
ATCTTTATGTCCCTTTAGTACATTCATTCTCAAGAAAATCTTTAGATTTCTCCAGCAACTTTCTAGCATTTCTGAATGTGACTTTTTGTTTTGCTTTTTGGAAAGCAAGCCAGGTGTATCCCTGATGTTCTCTAGATATCTGGACCTCTTCTTTTTCTGTTTCACCGAGAAAGAAGATGACTTTTTTGTGAGAAAGTTCACCACGGGTTCTATAGAGATAATCTATGGTTTCCCTGAAACCATCTTCCAATTCTATCTCGTTTTTCCCTATACCAGTCTCCTCTTTAAGCTCTCTTAAGGCAGTCTCTTCCATGGATTCGTTTTCTTCAACGTGCCCCTTGGGAAAATCCCAGTGTCCCGCGGGATAATGTAATAAGAGATATTTTATAGGCTCGCACTCTCTATAAACCAGAACTCCAGCTGAGACCTCTTCTAACATTTTATCCGTAAAGAGGTGGATGTGCGCTCTTCCTATCCATATCCTGCTGAGCTTTGTTGGCCTGGTCTACCATCTGGGCGTACTGCTCCTCTAATTTTTCGGCGCTCTCTAAGAGCGATTTCGTTTCTATATTGATCCCTCTATAATCTGCAAACCTCTGAAGAAGTGTAGCTGAGGCTCTAGGATCAGGCATTTTTGGTTTTCCCTCTGCCAGCATACCAACCGCTTTGATTTCCTTCTCGTGTGCGTTCAAAAGCAAGGAACTAGATATGCCGGAAATAGCTCCTCTTGAGATGATTTCTAAGTCCAATTTTTCAGCTTCGGTTTTAGCGGCATGTGAACTCAAAACACCCCATATCTTCTCTTCGTCGTTCTCATTTCTTTTGGGTATCCCGTCGAATATGATCACTTCCTCCACTCCATGATCAATAGCGAAGTTAATTATCGTCTTGGCAAGACTCGAAGATAGATTAGGAGGTATAACCATATCTGATTTTACCAGAAGGAATTTCTCACCTGCAAAAAATCTAACTGGTCGTCTAGGTATACCTTCGAAGATCACGGCAGTAGGTGGAAATTGGTCACAATCTATTGAAGCTACCTGCTCTAAATCTAGAGTGTTTATCAACTGCTCTGAAGCGATCCCTCCTATAAGGCCCGTGCCCGGGAAACCAGCAACTAATACATCATATTCAGAGAGGTCATCCTTCCCTATATTTATCTCAAAACAAACATCATTTTCGTATTTCAATTTCTCTTTCACCATACTTATCACTGTTAATATCTATGAGGAACTAATACTTCTATTTTTGCCTCTCCTAGATTAATTGAAGGAAATCAAAAAAGTGATTTGATGACCTAAAATTTTTTATCAGACAGTTTTTTTCTTATTAATGAAATCTTGTAAAAGGTGAAAAAAAAATGGAAGAAGATTTTCCTAAGTTACAAGTAGCGCTGGACTTGATGAATATAAAAAGAGCTGTCAGGATAGCTAGAGAAGCTGTAGAGGGAGGGGTGGATTGGATAGAAGTTGGTACACCATTGATAAAATCTGAAGGTATGGATGCCATCAGAAAACTAAGAGAAGAATTTCCAGAAAAGAAATTGATAGCTGACATGAAAACGATGGATGTCGGTGGAGTAGAAGTTGAGATGGCTGCTAAAGCTGGAGCTGATATCATAGGAATTTTAGGGGCTGCAGATGATGAAACTTTGAAAGAAGGAATAAGAGCCGCTCGTAATTATGATTCCGAAGTGTTTGCAGACTTGATAAGAGTGGAGGATCAGGTAAAAAGGGCTGAGGAAGTAACAGAGCTAGGTGTAGATTATATTGGAGTTCACATCGGTATAGATGCTCAGATGAGAGGTGAAGAACCAGGGGAATTAGTTGAAAAAGTATCTAATGCGACGTCTCTGCCGGTGGCTGCCGCAGGCGGTTTGAACTCTGAGACAGCACCAGAGATGGTTAAAAGAGGAGCAGAAATAATTATAGTTGGCGGATCCATAATAAAAGCCAAAGACGTTAAGCAAGCCGCAAAAAACGTGAAAAAAGCTATTCGGGAGGGAATTTCCATCAGATCCGAAGTTAAGAAAAAACGAGGTCCAGAAGAAATAAGAGAAGTTTTCCAGGAAGTTTCTACTCCTAATATCTCCGATGCAATGCATAGAGAACCTTGTATGAAAGGCATAATACCTCTTACCACTAGTGGGAAAAAGATCGTCGGCAAAGCTTTGACCGTTAAAACCGTCGACGGAGATTGGGCGAAACCTGTCGAAGCGATAGATAAAGCTGAAAAGGATCAGATTATAGTTATAGATGCTGATGCCGGAAAAACCGCAGTATGGGGAGAACTCGCATCTTGGTCATGTCAACAGAAAGGTATCCAAGGAGTTGTTATCGATGGTGCGGTAAGAGACGTAGGAGATATAAGAGAGATTGATTTTCCCGTCTTCGCCCGGTATAGAGCATCTAATGCTGGTGAACCCAAAGGATACGGCGCCTTAAATGATGATATAGTGTGCGGCGGGAGGAAAGTTAGAACCGGAGATTGGATAATAGGAGATGACAGCGGGGTCATGGTCGTTCCAAAAGAGGAAGATGTTCAGATAGCGAACCGAGCTCTTGATGTGATGGAAAAAGAGAACAGGGTGAGACAAGAAATAAAAGAGGGTAGAACCCTCTCTGTAGTTATGGAATTAGGAAAATGGGAAAAGAAATGAGTTTTATCTTTTCTTTAGGTCGTTCGACCGTATAGTCTTAATTCCCAAATCATCTGCCCATTTTTTTACTCTTTTTCTTTCTTTTCCGGAAGTACTGCTCCTATCAAAATATACAAATTCAACTTCTGGTGTCTTCTTAACGGCTTCAATGAAACTATTCTTATCTAGATATTTCATGCCCCAACCAGGGACTATATGTCCTAAAGCCACTTTGTGACTTTTCGCCAAATCAGTGAATCTAGGGGTGTAGTGTCCTCCGCCGATACATATAGCTACAGGTTGTTCTGTATTATTGACATCACTAACTTCTTTTACAGTCTCCGCTATCACTTTTCCAGCTCTTTCGTCTTTCCAAGAATCTATATCGCTTCCGATTTCGATGTAATAAGTCGGAGTTTCTAGATACGGTCCGTGATGGGTAGCTTCGAAAGAGATCTTGTATTGATCTTGAATATCTTCTTTTTTAGCTCTCTCGCGCAGTATGTGAAATGCCTGTGTCATGCTATAAGGCGAGGCAGGCACCAATTTCCCATCTTTTCCACCGTATTTAGCTTCCCCAAGGTTACCTATTGGATGTACGGTAAGTGAATCAACACCGGCTTCAGAAGAGTGCTTTGATATATAAACAACTTCATCGAATTCAATATCTAAATAATTTTCTATCTTTTTATCTATATTATCAAAGTAGATGTGGCGTTCATCGATGGTTACTATAACGTCGTCTTTTCTCTGGTAAATTGGGCTATCACGCCATCGATCACATTCCTTCCAGTTCAAATCGAGTAAGTGAGATAGTATATTTTCACTCGCTTCGTCTTGTGTTGATGATACGATCAATCTCATACTCCGGGTAGTTAAATCGACCGGTTATAAATTTTTGTTATAGCGGTTAAAAAAGAATTAGAATTATATATCTAAAACACATCAGTAGGGTGATGGATACTAAACTTATCAAAGACATTTGGGAAGACAGCCCAAAATCAGCTGAAGAACTCGAAAAGCTCTCACTCCATTCTATACTACTAGCTTTGGGTGGTTACATTTCTATCGGTATCGGTACTTTACATTTTTTATTGAGCATTATTGAAAAATTTGAGTACAGTAGGGTTTTCTATTTTCTAATAAATATTATATTTGGATTCGCTCTTCTATTATCTTATCACATGATAAACACAGAGACTAGAAAATGGGCACTGTTGGCTTCGATCTTTTCATTGGTCTTAATCAGTATAGGAGGCATTGTCGGTGCATTGGCAGGACTAGTAGGTCTTTTTGGAGCAATTTTAGCTATCTTGGTTACCTTCGACGAGAGTTTTGACATATAGAGGATGGGAAGATTAATTACACACCGTTTCTATCTTCCGTCGGTGGGCCAATGAAAAAGAAGAGGATAACTGAAATCGTGATTGACCTGATGAATATTTCGGCTCAAACTTCTCCAAAGTCGTCGGATAATTTTTTAGAGACTATGGTATTAGAGGAAGCCGAAAAGGAGATGCTGGCAGAAGAATTGTATCAACTTTCTGATGAATTTCAGGACGAGGCATATAGTCAAGAAGGAGACTTTATAAATTCATCTGACGAACTACTTATCATAGGATTAAAGGATCATCCTCCGCTTGGTATAGACTGTAAAGCATGTGGATATGAGAGCTGTAAAGATTTTTCCGAAGCCGACAAAACAAAACAGATATTTGAAGGACCTAACTGTATTTTTAGATTAATGGATCTTGGGATTTCTATCGGGCACGCTTTAAATACAGCTGAAACACATAATATTGATTATCAAATTTCCATCAAAGGAGGTCTAGCAGCTAAGAACTTAGGTTTGATGGATTCCCAAGTCTGTCTAGTTGTACCGATAAATGTTATTTCGAATAAAGATTATCATAACGAATGGTGATCGGAAAGGGTTTTTCTTAGACCGAGATAAGTTCCATCAAGGAGATAGACTTTTTCATCATCCAATTTAGAATTTTTCAAAAAAGGGCCTATATAGCCCTCTTCGGTTATACTTATACCTCCTAATAAATGATTTAGGTGAGGTATTAAGATAGCTTTTCCTTCCAATCCATTCCATTTATAATTCAATTTCACCCAACATTCTTTTTTCTCTTTGTTATTCAATGAATCTCTAAGAGTAACTGCAGGATGAGTATGACCTATTACCACAGAGCCTGTAGAAAGCACTTCTTCCTCAGGATTAGCATGACCGTGGAAGAATCCGACATTTTCTATTACTGTTCCGCTAGAGTTGTGGATGATCACATCAGACGGAAGATATTTTTTGATCCCTCCATCGTGGTTTCCGGGTAAAAGATGAATTTCGTCGACTGATTTCAACCATATATCCACGGCTTTAGGTACGTCTTGATATTCCTGCCAAGTCGCCTTTGGAATATTGTGTTTAAAATCACCATTTATTACTAATCTTTCAATATTTTCTTTTTTTAGGACTTCTAAAACTTTGTTGATCATTTTATCGCTTTGCTCAGGAATATTTATTCCTTTCTCTTCAAGTTCTCTCTCGTAACCTATGTGCAGGTCCGCTATAACCAGCGTACTATTGAATTTTAGCATCCTTTTCTTCCATAGTGGCTGCATAAGTATATCTCTTATTGAGAGTGGTGTTATTTATCCATAGCCCTTCTCGAGATAAGGTAATATTATATATTGATCTGTCATACTTGTGGTTGATGTCCTCGGGAGATATCATAGGGATTCTGATCGTTTACATTTATGTGGGCTTACTCTTATACATCTTCGAATTCAATTCGAAAAGAGACTTATTCTTAAGACGAAAAATAATCCATATAATGGTAGGTAATATCGTCTTTGTACTTCCAATTTTCGAGACACGCTGGATGATGGTAGGACTGGCGGCGGCACCATTTGTCTTACTTACTTTTTTGATCAGTCCTAGATCTTCTATCGGGCCTAACAGCGAAACCTCCAATACAGGACACGGTTTAGGACTTTTTTATTATTCTGTCAGTTGGACAATCCTTGCATTCTTGTTTTTTGAAAATCTCGAGATAATAGCTATAGGCATAATCTGTATGTCTTATGGTGATGGTATAGCCTCCTTGATAGGAAGAAGGTTCGGCAGACATCGAATCAATTTTGCCATGGACAAAAAAAGTCTTGAAGGATCTATAGCTATGTTCTTCTTTTCTGTAGGGATGATCTACATAGCTTTTCTTTATTTAGGAGTAAATCCTGAAAATATACTTTTTATTCCGGCTGTGGTTTTGATAGCAACGGTTGTAGAAATTTTCTCGATAAAAGGTGTAGATAATCTATTGGTCGCTCTTAGTAGTTCAATAAGTTATTATATCTTGCTTTATTTGTAAAC
>CAZRWG010000074.1:0-6075 GCA_964603805.1 uncultured Thermoplasmata archaeon | reverse complement strand
TCCTGGTCGCTTCACCATAGTATTCAAATTAGAAGAGGGTTATTAATAAGTATTGTCAATACCTGGCAAGTTCTTAATCAAAACTCATCTAATTTTTTCCCTTTCCAGGATCCTCCTTCTCCTATATGGACTACCTCCCACCCTTCTTTCTCCAATTCCTCCGTTATGAATCGACGGTGACATTTCATGGGATTGCTTTCCAAACACAGCATAACTGTCTTCTTTTCTGCAGCTAGATCTTTCAATTCCTTGAAACCTGCCTGCCACTCTTCTTCTTTCATAATATCTTGATAATCCTTATCTCTTAAACCACCTAACTGAGCTAAGTGTCGGTACTTGATACTAGCTTTGAATAATTCATCTTTCAAGTTGTCCTTAGCAAATTTATTTCTCTTTGAAGTAGGATAAGACCTGACATCTACCACTTGTTTTATATTGTATTCTTCCAGCAGGTTGAGGAATTCGTCAAACCCCTTCCCTTCGTAGCCTATAGTATAGACTTTATTCACATTACTTAATGAAATAGACATCATAAAAAGTTTTTCTCCTTTTTCCGAAAAAACGGTAGGTGAACGAAATTATTAAATATGAAGTTTCATATGTGTTTGTACACATAAAAGACATCTAATAGATGTATTATGTACACAGAAATGGAGGAAAAAGGTGTCCGATAACGAAAGAATAAATATTAGGCTTCCGAAAAGTTTCCTAGATCGGATCGACTTTCTAGTTGAGATGGACGACTTTCCCTCTAGATCTGAGGCTATCAGGACCGCTGTTAGGGACATGCTCTATTATAGGGTAGATCTGGTAGCAGAAAAAGTGGAGAAGATGGCCGAACAGGAACAAAAGATGGCAAAGGCCAAAGCTGTTAGAGAGGAATATCTTAAAAAGTAATGGGATGGATGCACTCGGTCTGCTGGCCCCGAGCCCTCACGGGCTCATTTTTATTTTTTTCATACCCCCATTGCCAATCTTAGAGTGTTCCTAACTGCAGGGGAAGCCCCGAGGACTATTATTACGAACTTCAAAAAGTACCTTAATTCATCCTTTTCCGAAAAATCCTCTTTAAGTAAAATATCTAATACGTAGATCACAATTGAAACCAAAATCAAGTTGATTACGAATATTATCGCTGGACCCGTATATTCGATCAAGAACCCTGGAAGGACATGTTTTTCTATATATCCATATGCGGTTATACCCCTATATGTTGAAGAGGCATCGAATAGATGAGCCCAGCATATAAGAACGTTCAAAGGGCGGCTGAAGATTGCAAAAGATTCCCTTTTAGAACCTGTAAAAGATATATGGTCTGATATCCAAAAAAAACCCAAAAATAAGAAGGTGATTATACCTCCTAATAAAGGGATTATTATTGCTTCTAGAGGATTAGTTCCATTCTTGAAAAGCATGAAATAGACGTTGTAAGATAATGATACAGAAAGTAAAGTAATTCCGTAAGTAAAAAAGAGATATTTTTCGTCAAAATCAAAATATCTTAGAGAGATCAAAAAAGATAGAGCTAAAAAGAAAAATATTATAGTTATAAAGGAAAGGAAAAAAGGATCCATGTATGTCCAAAACAATAGATATAAGAACGGTAGCGGGGCAAGGATAAACAATCTCATATACTTCGATTTTCCCGGCTTCCATTCAACTCTAGATAAATAAGCTCCTACAAGCATCAGAAATATAGCTGAAAATCCAATAAGAAAATATATCATTGGAGTGATCATCAATTTGTCTAGAGGGTCATAAAAGACTCCTGCATCTTCTAGACTTCTCAGTGAACCTCCAAGTATGATCCATGGTAAAAGGGTGTAAATGAATTTTTTATTTATACTTATATCAAAATGTCTGATCAGTTCAAAAATCCCGAAGAATGAGATTACTAATACTATTCCATAAGTAATAGTATTTACAATATTATATCCTGCCGAGATTCCATTTATCGGTTCTCCCTCGGCATCTGCGACAACCGGAGCCCAGAAATATCTCCATAGGAAAGAATCCCAAAATATATTTCTAGCTACTAGGGAGCCTATTATTAGTGATAACAGAGGTACAAATATTATCAACAACCAGACGATGGATTTTCTGTCTTCATAAATGTCTACTATTTTTTCTTTCATTCTACTGTCACACTCTTAGCAAGATTTCTTGGTTTATCTATATCTCTATCTAATCTATATGCGGTATAATATGATATCAGTTGAAGTACAACATTAACTAGAAGGGGTGAAAATAGCGGAGGCACTTCAGGAATAAAATAAAAGTCATCGGCAAGCTTTTCAAGTTCTTTATCCTCGTCGCCAACAACGATTACAGGACTATCTCTTGCGGCGATCTCCCCTATATTTCCCAACATTTTCTCAAATGTTTCATCCTTCACGGCGATAGATATAACAGGGGTATTTTCAGTCAGTAGGGCAAAAGGTCCATGTTTAAGTTCTCCAGCAGGATAACCTGCAGCATGAATATATGCGATCTCTTTGAGTTTTAAAGCTCCTTCAAGAGCTACAGGATAATTTATATTCCTTCCTACAAAAAAGATGTCATCAGCTTTAGATAGACTTTCAGTCATTTCTTTGATTTTTTCTTTATCGTTTAGAATACTTTCAACCTTTCTAGGTAATCTTCTCAGTTCGTCTCGATACTTATCCGCTTGATCTTTACTCAAAACGTTTCTCTTGATTCCCATTTCTATTGCAAGTAGATAAAGTATGATAACTTGCGTTGTGAAAGTTTTTGTTGCGGCAACACCTATCTCGGGTCCGGCTTGGGTGTAGATTACCTCATCTACTTCTCTAGTAATAGAACTGTCCAAAACATTCGTTATGGCTAACGTGTCGTTACCTCTTTGATTCGCTTCTCTCGCTGCTGCTATAGTATCTAATGTTTCTCCACTCTGGCTTAATAATATAGTGAAAGGATAACTATCTGAATGTGAGGAGTGTCTGTATTCAGAAGAGAATTCGAGGTTACATGGGATTTTAGCGACCTTTTCGAATATATATTTTCCCACGAAGCCGGCGTGAGCCGAGGTCCCACAAGCTATGAATTGAACCGCATTCAAATTATATTTAGAGAAATCCAATTCATCGAAATTTGTAAGCCTTCCCAGTAGAGATTCATGGATGGCTTGAGGTTGTTCAAATATTTCTTTGAGCATGAAGTGTTCATAGCCGCCTTTTTCTGCATCCTCTAGATCCCAATCAATCTTTTTTGTTTTTCTTTCTACTAATTCATTATTTTCATCCCAAATATCCACTTCTTTTTCCGTTATCCTGGCGATATCTCCGTCTTGGAGGTATTTTACATCTTTCGTATGTTCGAGTAGAGCAGGAGCATCTGACGCTACAAGGTTTTCATCATCGCCCACTCCGATGACCATAGGGCTTTGATTCCTAGTGACTAGTAATTCATTAGAATCGTTATGAAGAGCTAAAATTGCATACGATCCAGTTATTTCAGATACTGCTTTTTTGAAAGCCTTTAAAAAATCTCCTTCGTAATTTTCTTCTAAGAGATGGACTATGATTTCACTATCGGTCTCAGAGGTGAATTTATGACCTTTTTCCATCAATTTTTCTTTGATAGAACTAAAATTATCTATTATCCCGTTGTGAACGATAGCTATTTCTTCTTTACAATCTAAAAAAGGATGAGCATTATCGTCTGATGGCTTCCCATGTGTTGCCCATCTAGTGTGTCCAATCCCACTTTCCCCTTGAGGTATATCTTTCTCAGAGAGTTCTTCAATTCTACCTTTTTTCTTTTGGAAATATATCCCCTTTTTTCCATTCACTGCTATACCTGCGGAGTCGTAGCCTCTATAATCTAACCGTTTGAGTCCGTTGATCAACACTTCGCCGGTATTTTTCGGACCTATGTAACCTACTATTCCACACATGACTATACCTCACACTACCTTGGAGTCAGATTCGATTTTTTCCCGTATCGTTCTCCCAGACCTTATTTCACATCCTTTGCCCACTATCACTCCTGCTTCTATCGTAACTCCTGATCCAATTTTCGTATCTTCAGCTATCATCGCCCCGATATCTTCTACATCATGTAGAGTTCCGTCAGTTTCGATCTTTCTATCATCAGAATAGGTGGAGAAATTGTTTTTGATCTTCACGCCATCGCCTATCACTGAGTTGATCACCGTTGAATTAGAACCCACAGCTACTCCATTCATAACCAAACTGTTCTCTATAGTTGTGAAAGGACCTATCTTTGAATTGTCTCCGATGCTAGAACTGGAAGTTATACATACATTTGGACCTATATCACATCCTTCACCTATAATTGTAGGTCCTTCAATAAAAGTTCCTCCTCTTATACGAGTTCCCTTCCCTATCTTCACGTCACCTTTTATCATAACATTTTCTCCAATCAATCCGTTATATTTCTTGTGTATCTCTTTTAAAGCTGCTCTATTAACCGTGAGGAGATCCCAAGGATAAACGGCGTCAATCCAATCTCCTTTTGTTTTTATAGCTTTGATATCATTTGTTTCCATGATTTTTTCTATTGCGGAAGGAATATCGTAACGGTTTTCACTCATAACTTCTTCGATATGATCGAAAATATCTGGTTGGAAGGAATAGATACCAGTAGATATAAGGTGGCTTGGGCTTTTTTCTGGCTTCTCGATCAATTTTTCTACAGTTTTCCCACCTCTTTTTAACGTCACTACCCCGTATTTTGAGGGTGTTTCACTCCTTGTTATCAGTATGGTGTAATCTTCCATATTATCTAAAAGATCAGAGACTGTATCTTCTGAGATGACGTTGTCTCCAGGAAACAATATGAATTCTTCGTCAATTTTATTTTTCGTCTGATAAAGCGCATGAGCGGTTCCTCCGGTAGGGGGTTGATTCTTCTGGACAACGTATTCGATATTAGCTCCAAAATTATCCCCGTTTCCAAAATATGACATTATCTTTTGTCTTTTATAACCGACCACCATTATTATATCTCTAATCCCGTTCTTTACTATAGCATCAACCACATATTCGAGTATAGGTTTATTTGCCACAGGAATCATTACTTTCGGTTCCGTAGCTGTGAATGGACGTAATCTAGTGCCTTCCCCTGCAGCTAGAATTACCGCTTTCATAAAACGAGAATCAGGATAGGTCAATTTAAGGATTTTGTTTATCGAGATGAAAAAACCCACAATCTTTAATTATTTACTGTCAAATCCCAAAATGATATCATGCTAAAAACACCGATTATAATAGTCAATTACAAAACTTATGGAGCTTCAATAGGCGATAAGGCGGTCCAAATAACCTCGACTATAGAAGAAAACTGCAATGAAAATTGGGCGGTAGCCCCTCAAGCCGCGGACGTTAGGATGGTCAGTGAAAAGACAGAACTCCCTGTCCTTTCTCAACATGTTGACGCAGTAAAACCTGGAAGTAATACCGGACATACGCTTTTAGAAACTATGATCGATGCCGGTATTGACGGAACTTTGATAAATCATTCTGAGAAGAGATTGAAACTTTCTGATATTGAATATATAGTTAAGCGGTGTAAAGAAGAAGAAATAGAAACTATCATCTGTGCCAATAATCCAGGGGTAGCCGCTTCTGCAGCAGCTTTAAATCCAGGATTCGTAGCTTATGAACCTCCAGAATTGATAGGTGGGGACATATCCGTATCTTCTGCGAAACCCGAAGTTGTAGAAGAAGCCGTGAGAAAGGTGAAGGAAGTAAATCAGGAAGTAAAAGTCCTCTGCGGAGCAGGAGTTAAAAATGGTGAAGATGTAAAAGCGGCTTTGGAATTGGGTACAGAAGGAGTTCTTCTAGCTTCTGGGTTAGTGAAGGCCGATGATAAAGAGAAAATCATAAATCATCTTGAAAGCGGTATATAGACGCTTCAATCATTTTTCAATCCAAGCCAATCGTCCAAAACCTCTTCACTTTCTTTTGGCCCTCTAGCGAAGATCCTATCACCTGCTTTCAATTCTACAGATTTAGCTGGCCCATAAGCCCAATTTCTTCCTCTCCTGATAGCTATCACTTTCATCCCTATTTCACTGCTCATCTTAGAATC
>CAZRWG010000073.1:0-6163 GCA_964603805.1 uncultured Thermoplasmata archaeon | reverse complement strand
AACGTGGTGAGAATCCATCTTGAAATAACTCCTCATCAATTTTCCTAGCTTCTTTCTGATCTCTTCGTCTTGAACTAAATCCGGCGATAATTTTTGATTCAACAACGTACCTCCAGATTTGACATGATCTAACTTTCCTATAGATCCGAATACAGCACCTATACCTTTCCTGTCTGCTCCCTGCACCGGAGATATACCTTCGGACAAAGGTTTTCCAGCTTTCCTCCCATCCGGTGTTGCATCACAAACGCTGCCAAAATAGACATGGACGGTGGTCGGAAGGCCATAGACTCTTCTAGATGCTTTTCTGATCGGAGTTGGAGGATAATTTTCTACATTTTCGATACAGAATTCAAAAACATCACGGGCGATTTGATCTACATAATCGTCATCGTTGCCGTATCGAGGCGTTTTATTCAAGAATAACTGGCGCATCTCTTCTCTATCTTCATAATCCGATCTTAGAGCGGATAGAACTTCACCGATATCATATCTATTTTCCTCAAAAACGTTAAACTTCAATGAAGATAGAGAATCTGTCACCGTCCCCAAACCGACGATCTGTATGTACTGCGTATTGTATCTAGCCCCGCCGCTGTTGTAATCTTTAGCGGAATCAACACAACCTTCTATCCAAAGAGAAAGGAACGGTACTGGCAACATCTCATGATAGATGGTCTCTATTTTGTCATTACCTTTCTGCTTTACATCTATGAAATATTCTAGTTGCTCTTTGAAAGCGCTGTATAGTTCTTCAAAAGACTCAAAATTTTCAGGTTCTCCCGTCTCCAAACCTATCTCTTTCCCGCTCTTCGGATCCACACCGTTATTGAGAGTGATCTCCAAAACTTTGGGCAGGTTGAAATAACCTGTCAAGATATAACTTTCTTTTCCGAATGCACCGGATTCCACGCAACCGCTCACTCCCCCTGACCTTGCATCCTCCAAAGACTTCCCCTGCCTCAAAAGTATCTTTATTATCTCATCGTGATTGAAGAAAGGAGGTTCACCGAATCCGGGCTTCACCACTTCGAGAGCTTTATTTAAAAATCTGTCTGGAACTTTTTTGCTTATCAGCACAGCGGTATTAGGTTGCAGCGTTCGCATCTCTTCTAAGGTCTCCAACAATAGATATGAAACTTCGTTGACGGATCCAGATCCGTCTTTCCAAACGCCGCCGATATTTATCTTGGCAAAATCGTTGTAAGTGTTGCTTTCCTGTGCGGTAACTCCTACTTTAGGTGGTGCAGGTTGATTATTGAATTTGAGCCAGAAAGCCTGCAATAATTCTTTAGCTTTCCCTCTATTCAGTTCTTCATTTCCAATACCCTCTTGGTAAAAAGGATGTAGATGCTGGTCCAATCTACCGGGATTGAATGAATCCCAAGGATTGGATTCTGTAGTTATACCAACGTGGATGAACCAGTAATGCTGAAGAGCTTCCCAGAACGTATCAGGAGAGTGTTTCGGAACTTTCCTGCAGATACGACTCATCTTTCTTAATTCCTTCTTCCTCTCACTATCTTTTTCTTCTTCCGCCATCTTTTCTAATTTTTCAGCGTATCTCTCTGCATAGCGGATCATCGCATCTACAACTATTTTCATAGCCTTCAGTTCTTCTGACTTGTTTTCAGGCCGATCTGATCGTTCGAGATTTTCAATTTTAGCTTCTATCTCCTCTTTGATATCGATCAAACCGGTAGAGAATATCTTCTCTCCGCCGGAAGTATGACCCGGAACTCGCTGTTCCATGAACTCAGTGAATACACCCGCTTCGTAAGCATCAATCCAATCCTCGCTCATCTCCTCGAAGATCTTATCCCGTATCGTTTCTCCATCCCAGAATGGGATGATCTTTTCCTCGTAACTATCTTTAGTATCATCTCCGACTCTGTAAGGATTTTTCTCACGAGAATCCAATACTTCTAAGTCTTCCTCTCCATGACAGCATACTTCGGGATAAGTAGGTACCTCTTTGACTCCAGTTCCTCGTATCCCAACGATCAACTGGCCATCCTCAACAGGTATACTAACGTTCTCCATGAGATATTTGAACGCTAAAGCTCTTTGAACAGGTATAGATTCATCCCCCACTTCTTCGTAAAATTCAGTTATAAGTTCAGCCCTTTCCGAAGATATCTCAACTTCTTTTTCTACGGACTCTTCTCTCAATCTTCTGATCCTTTCATTTATGGGATCTACAGAAGATTCTCTGATCTCCATCTCATCTTCAGTTTTCATCCCTACAGAACTTTTTTCATCCATTCTACCCGCCTTCTTTAACAAGATAACCTTCGTCTTCAAATCTTCTCTTTATCTTTTCGATCCTTTCTCTACCGGGCGCTTCGATATCTTTAATTTCATACTCTTTTCCGAGCCTATTATATTTTTCTCTCACATCATGGTAAGGTAATACATCTATCTCCCTGACACCCTTCAAAGGTGCTAGAAAATCCAGAATCGAACTTATATTTTCCTTAGTATCTGTTATACCAGGTATCAAAGGAAATCTAATGATCACTTCATTATCTCCCTCTCTCAAAAGAGATTTCAGATTCTTAAGTATCTTTTCGTTACCGACCCCAATATATTCTTTATGAAGATCTTCATCCATTATCTTGAGATCGAAGAGGAATAGGTCTATCTTATCTTTGACCTCATCCAATTTTTCCGTTTCAACATGACCGCATGTATCTACCGTTACGTGGATATCTTTCTCTTTACACCTTTCTATCAATTCTTTCATGAACTCGAACTGCTGAAAAGGTTCTCCTCCAGATAAAGTGACACCTCCGGAAGATGTATCATGGTAGATGGTCGATCTCTCGATCTCATCCATGACTTCTTCCACGCTCATTCTTTTACCAGCTATTTCCAAAGCAGCAGTTGGACATACTTCACTACAGTTTCCACAAAGCTGACAGAGATCTCTATCGATGTTTATTATCTTCCCTTTCATTTCTATGGCGTTCTCAGGACATACTCCAACACAGCTTCCACAACCAATACATTTGGATTCGTAAAAGAAAAGATCATCTTCATAATCTATACCTTCTGGATTATGACACCAAGAACACTCCAAAGGACATCCTTTTAAAAAAATAGTTGTCCTGATCCCTGGACCGTCATGTACCGCAAATTGTTTAATATCGAATATATTTCCATAGACCATCTGATTTACCTTGATTCGAAATTTATATTCATGGTATTTAAATGTAGAGTTGATCGATCAGTATATGGCGACCTTCCTAATATGAAATAATAACTTTGTTATAAATTACCAAAACAAATAAGTAATTGTAGATTCATTGTTCATTATATGGACTCAATATTACAAGAGTTCGAGATAATCGAGATAAATAGATCTGTTGTTAAAAGATATTGTAATGAAAAATTTATTGAGGAATTCAATCACAGAACAAACGATCATTATGATTATATTAAACTCAACCACCTTAAATATGAGTCTTTGAGAGATGTGAAGAGGGTAGATGAAAAACTTCAGTTACGCCCGTATTTCTTGAAATCTAAAAAGATAAGAGATGAAATAGGCAGAGAAGCCTTCATCAAACCTGAATACAGCGATAGGTGGGATACTTATAAAAATACCAATCGTGTGAATCTATCTAAATTCTTGAAAGACATGCTTCCATATGTAGACAAACCGACTATCAAAAGGCTGAAACATGGAAAATACTTCAGAAAAGTTGTTGATGGTTTGATGAAAAATGATAAACTTCTGGAGTTAGCTAAAACCCCAAATTCCTATGCAGTGTTAAATCCATATAAGACACAGGACTTCTTCACTGGAGACATAATCCGAGACCTTCGAAAGAAGTTCAAGGTAGAAAAACTGGTCGACATGACGAAAGACGATGAATGGGTTAAAAAAGCCCTAGATGAATACGAACTTCCTGAGCCGAGACATCCGATCGGAGGAAATAAAAAGCAGAATAACTCCAGCGATCTAAGAGCTCAGTTTTACTACTCTCAAAGTATTTTTTGAATAAAAAATCTTTTAACTTTTTTCATCTTGAAGATTGAAAAGAGATTAATAGGTGGAAAAACTATCAATCCGTGATAATCATGAGTTATAAATTGGAAGAAATAAGCTTTAAAGAACTTTTAGGATATTCAATAAAAGGGGAAGAAATTGCTTATGAAGCTTATATGGATATAGCCAAAACTCTCTCTGGATTGGCCTCTGACCGATTCCAAAGTTTGGCTAAAGAAGAATTGGATCATAAGCAGAAGCTGTTAGATCTACACGAGTATGAGTTTGGAGATAAAGAATATGTCGTTCCTGAAGGCGAGGGATTTCCGCCTCACGAAGGAGACTTGATTGATATCGACGCTGAAAAAATAAATTCACTCATCGAAGCTATAGATTCAGCTATCCAGGCTGAGAAAGATGCTTATGAATTGTATTATCAATTAGCTGAGAAGAAAGAAGATCACAGTGAGTTGTTCAACTACATAGCGATAATGGAAAAAGGACATCAATCTTCTTTAGAAGAAGAAAAAGAGATGTACGAGAAGATCTTGAAAAGAAAAGATGTTGTCTCGATCGACGAGCTGGATCTGTCTAAATACTAACTATTTTGATGGAATATAGAGCCGTAGTTACGGACCTTGACGGTACTCTTTGCACTGACCGGAAGTTACATGAAAGAGATAAAAGAGCTATTGAAAGAACATTAGAAAAGGATATCCCAGTGATTCCAGCTACTACGAGAATGCGTTTCTCTACATCTCTTATCCTAAAAGAGTTGAACATCGATAGATATCCGTTGATATGTAATAACGGAGCTAGAGTTCTCGGTCCGGGTTGGAAAGAAGATGAAGGATACGAAGAGTGGTATGAACGCAGTTTAAATCGAGATGTTGCAGAAGAACTCATTTTATATGCGGATAAAAAAGATTACGAAATATCCACGATCTTTAGCGAGAAGAAATTTTGGAGGAAAAGAAGAATACAAAGGAACAACAAACTTGAACCTGATACCGTAACGGAACTTGTCGAAAATAATATAGACGCTTTAGATGAAGATACACCTTTGTCTCTAATGATGCACTCTTATATGAATGGCCTTGAAGGACTAAAAGACTTTGAGAGTTATGCGAAGAACTTTTTCCAAAACATAAAATTGGATAGACATCATAAATCTCAAAAATGGATCGCCTTGACAGTTTATTCTTCTGAAGTATCTAAACAGAAAGCACTTGAATTGGTATGTGAGATGATGGATATTCCGATCGATGAGGTATTAGCTATAGGAGACGACCAAGTAGATATCGGGATTTTAAAATCCGCAGGTAAAGGAATCGCCATGGGAAATTCACCACCCTCTGTCAAAGAAATAGCGGATGAAATCGCTCCTTCATGCAAGAATCAAGGCGTAGAATGGACTCTAAAAAAATATATTCTTGACGAAAGTTGATTTAAAGACAAAATTATAGATTTTCTTAATGACGGAGTGAATCACTATAAAAAGAAAGATTTATTAGGTTCAGGTACAATATTTGTATTAAATATGTCAACAGAAACTGAAAAGTCTTCAGAGGTAGAGAGTGAAAAAAAAGAGTGGGTACTTTGTGGATTAGAAGATAGTAGAGATAGATTGATCGAATATATTGAGAAAAATGATGTTTCAGATCCAGAATCTATGAAAACAGATCATCTAGACGATTATCATGATCCTAAGGTGGAGAAAATAGATAAGAGAGCTATAGGTGATTGCTATCTTAGTGGGAAGTGGGAGGTACCTGTTTTACCAGAGAAAGTAGATGAACTATGGAGTGAAATAAAAAATCTTGTCGATAAAAATAAGATATGGGGTGCTCAGGTAACCACTGAATGGATCAGAGATAAGAAGGATTCCGAAAAACACGTGATAAGAGTTTATACTCCCAATTATCTGGATGAAAACGATGTGATGCGAGTGGGTAATCTTTTAAAAAATAGATGTGAAGTAGAAGAGAAGATATGTTATAAACCGGATATATACAATATACTTCAAGTTTATTCTGAAGAAGGAGAAGGGATGAAATTACCAGAAGAGATAAGATATGAGTTGTGAATTATTATAAAATAGATTGGTTGGAAAGGGTTTTTATTCTTCTTCATCTTCCTCGTCAGTTCTCCAGGAGCCGACATCAGTAT
>CAZRWG010000072.1:0-6246 GCA_964603805.1 uncultured Thermoplasmata archaeon | reverse complement strand
CGTTTAAAAGATATCAATCTGAGCAAGAGTGAATTTCAAAGGAAGATAAGAGAAGGTGAATTCAACAGCTGGGACGATCCAAGAACATGGTCAATGCAGTCTCTTGAGAGGAGAGGCATACAGCCCGAAGCTGTCAGAGATTTCATACTCGAATTCGGCATGTCGGAAACCGATATTGAGGTAGCTCCTTCCAAATTATATTCTAAAAACCGCGAGATCATCGACCCTAGAGCGGATAGATACTTTTTCATCCCTGATCCGGTTAAGGTTGAATTAGTTGGGGATATAAAGCCTGATAATGCGAAGATAGCTAGACATCCCAGCGATCCGGACCGAGGTTATAGAGAGCTAGAAGTCGGTAAGGAAGTCTACATTCCTAGGAAAGAATGGGAAGAATATCAGGGTGAAGAGATACGTTTGAAGAACTTCTGTAATGTTGAGCTTGAAGGGAAACAGGGTAAGATAACCGGATTCGAGAACAAAGATATATTGAAGATCCAATGGCTCCTCGATGGACTAGAGGTTGAGGTGGAGAAAATTGATGGTTCAATAGAAAATGGACTCGGTGAGAAAAATCTCACTGAAACTGAAACCGGCGATATCATCCAATTTGAAAGGTACGGATTCGTTAAGATTCAGGATACAAGTCCATTTTTGGTCACCTTCGGACATAGATGACAACGAAAAAATGATTTATAACCTTCAAGTTTTAGAGAACTATGGAACAACATAAGCACTGCAAGATGTGTGCGAAGCCTATACCTTTGGATGAAGAATTCTGCTCTGAGAAATGTGAAGAGGAATATCAAGACCTTTTGAGTAGTAGAAAGAAGAAGCAGTATATCTTTTATGCACTGCTCATGATATTCTTGATAGTGTTGTTCCTTTCATATTATTATTGAAGGAGGTTCTGATGACTAAAAAAGTCATAGTCGGCGGAACTTTTGATCACATCCATCTGGGACACGAAGAGTTGTTGAGGACAGCTTTAGATAAGGGTGAAACTACAATAGGTCTGGTGTCAGACGAGATGTTGGAAGATTGGAAGCCCGAAGTCGAAAGAACCTACGAAGAGAGAAAAAAGAACTTAGAAAGATTTCTTACTCCCTATGATGGTTGGTCGATAGTAAAAATAGATGATCCGTACAAGAAAGCTGTTGAAGTAAATTTTGACGTCTTAGTCGTATCCTATGAAACGAGAGATAGGGGAGAACGCATCAATGAAATGAGAAAAGAGGAAAACAAAGAACCTTTGGAACTGATCGAAGTCGGTCCTGTATTGGCTGAAGACCTTCTTCCTATAAGTTCTACGAGGATCAGAGAGGGCGCTATAGACGAACAGGGAATGAGATTGAAACCAGTGAAGGTATTCATCGGCTCCGAAAATCCTTTGAAGAAAAAGAGTGTTAGAGAAGCTTTATCCGAATACTTTGATATGGAGTTGGTTGGCGGGAAAGTCGAAGGAGTTAAAAAACAACCGTTCAACGAGGAGATCATCCGAGGCGCGAAAAAAAGAGCTCAGGTTCCGGAAGGTTTCGATTATGGTATTGGTGTTGAAAGCGGAATTGTACAGACCGAGGAACAGTCTTTTTCTGTTGAATATGTAGCAATAAATGACCGGTTAGACTTCACCACTACAGGACATGGCCCGGGATTTCCTATACCTATGAGATGGGAGGAAGAACTGAGGAAGGGATTGACCTTAGGAGAGAAGATGAAAGTTATATTTGAAGACCCTGCTGTAGAAGAAATAGGTGCTGTAGGTCTCCTTACCGACGGGCGGGTAGAAAGGAAGGATTGTATAAAGTCGGCTTGTTTTATGGCGATGATACCTCGGTTGAAGAACGAAGTCTACCGTTGAATAGAGGAGGGTAAAGGGAAATATTTAATAATAAGTCCTAAGTATGCAGAGAATACTTAACACTGATGTTATCTGGAGTGTAATAGCCTATGGCAACAGTATATGATGTTCCTCCGAACAAGCTGATAGAAGAAGTGAGTAAGGAGATCAAGGATATGGATGGAATACAAGAGCCCGAATGGTCGAAGTTCGTGAAGACCGGGGTCCATAAAGAAAAAGGTCCCGACCAACCGGACTGGTGGTATGATAGAGTATCCGCTATATTGAGGAGCGTTTACGTAGAGGGTCCAGTTGGCATTTCTAGACTCAAGACCAAGTACGGCGGGAAACAGAGAAGAGGTCCGAGACCAGAAAAATTCGTCAAAGGCTCAGGCTCGATTGTTCGAGAAGGTCTACAACAATTGGAGGCTGCGAAACTAGTAGAAAAAACGGATGAAGGAAGAGTTGTGAGCTCAGAAGGACAGGCATTTCTAGACGATCTAGCCCATGAGATCATGAAAGATATGGCAAAAGATAATCCTGAGCTCTCTAAATATCTATAAACTCGCTTGAGGTGTTTCCATGGCTGATGAAGATGATTTGGAAGAACTGAAGAAAAAAAAGATCCAGGAACTTAAGGAAAAGCAGGGCTCCGCAGAGGCACAAGAAGAGGCTAAACAACAGATGGAAGCACAAAAAAAGGCTATGTTAAGAAAAGTGATGACTCCAGATGCGAGAGAAAGATTGGGGAGAGTCAGGATGGCTAGACCTCAACTCGCAGAACAGATAGAATCTCAGATTGTAGCTTTAGCCCAAAGAGGGGGAACGGAAGGAAAGATAGATGACGAAACCCTTAAAAAATTATTAAAAAAGCTTAGCGGTCAAAAGAAAGAAATCAATATCAAAAGGAGGTAAAATAGATGTCGAGAAACAAACCAGGTCCGAAAAAACGCAGACTTTTGAAGAAGGGTAAGGAAAACAAGAGAGTTCCAGCATGGGTTATGCAGAAAACCAATAGGAATCATACAAACAACCCGAAAAGAAGGAATTGGCGCAGAGATGATATAGACGAATAAAAATACAAGTTGGTGTAAATAATGGTAGACACTGAAGAGAGAATCATAAATATCCCGCTCAGGGAAGCAAAGAAAACCCCTTCAAGCAAAAGAGCATCTAGGGCTATGAAGCTCATCAGAGAGTTCGTTGCCAATAACATGAATGTACCAGAAGAAGATGTCTGGATCGATTCTAGCACTAACGAGGCCATCTGGGATCGCGGAATCAAAAAACCTCCCTCTAAGCTAAAAGTTAAAGCTATAAAGTTCGAAGATGGGATTGTTGAAGTTTCCATCCCGAGAGAGTGATCTATGCTGAAGAAATATGCTATCGAATCTCATCCGTATATAGGTGTTTTTTGTGCAGGCTCTGAAGATTTGGTAGTCATACCTCCAGTTGAGAATAAAGAAGTTTTTGAGGAAGCTCTTGACTGTTCTGTAGTCAAAACTACGGTTGGAGGAACGAGAGTAAACGGGTCCCTCATGGGAATCAATTCTAAAGGTGCGGTCGTTTCAGATATCATAGAAGACAGAGAGATAGAAAATCTTTTGGAATATGTCAACGTTACTGTAATACCTGACGCACAGAACGCTCTCGGAAACAATATATTATTGAACGATCACGGCGCTTTGATTCATCCCGATATCGAAGATGAAGCTATGGAGGCAATAAATTCAGAGCTTGAAGTCGAAGTCAAAAAGGGTACGATAGCGGGGATCAAAATGGTTGGATCGGTCGGGGTGGCTACAAACAAAGGACTCATCTGTCATCCTCATGTAACTGATGAGGAGATAGAAAAATTGGAAAATCTTTTCAAAGTACCTGTCAGCAAAGGTACTGCTAATCACGGTTCTGGATGGATAGGTACATGTCTGGTCGCTAATACTGTAGGTGCTGTAATAGGTAATCTCACCACACCTATCGAGATGGGTAGGATAGAAGAAGGTTTGAGATATCTAGATTGAACTTTACTTTTTTAAAGAGAGAAGGCCCATATCTCCGTTTGATCTGGTAAATCAGCTCTTATGAAATCGAGTTCTACACCAAGTTTGAATATTCTATCTTCAGGATATAGAGATAGGAAAGGTTCTAAAGTCTTTATATCTAATGAAAGACCACCGATCTTGAAGTGCATCGGAACAGCAATTTTTGGTTCGATAGCCTCTATAGTTTCCTTCGCCTCTTCAGGACCTATGGTGAAATTTCCTCCTACAGGTATGAACAAAAAATCGACAACACCGATCTCTTCGACTTGTTCTTCCTCCAAAAGATGGCCTATATCTCCAAGATGACAAAATGTAGTGCCGTTCGTCTTGAATTTGAAGATGGTGTTCTCTCCCCTCCTCTCTCCTTCATTTTCATCGTGGTAGGACCTGATACCTTTCACTTCTATATCTCCAAAAGTTCTTTCTCCGGGTTCTCTAATAATCTCGCTGTTCTGCTTCTCGACTTTTCTGACCGCGTTGTGATCGTAATGATCGTGTGAAACCAATATTATATCTCCTCGGACATCCGGTGGGTTTATACCTATACTTCTACCGTCGTGCGGGTCAGTTATCAATATCTTTTCTTTGCCACCGATCTCAAACCATGATTGTCCATGCCAGCGGATCCTCATCTTTATCTCCTTTCGGTAAAAGACATCTATAGATTTAACCTTTATGCACAGATCCTTTTCAATCTAATCCTCAGCTATAAATAGTTGCTCTATCTAATCCATGTTTTGACAGGAAACTCATGAATGAAGATAAGATAAAGCTGATGGAATACGATCCAGCTTGGGCAGAGAACTTTGAGAGGCTGAAAAGTATATACTTAGAGTCGCTCGGAGACCTGCTGATAAAAGTGGAACATGTTGGAAGTACCGCTGTTCCAGGACTTTGTGCTAAACCTCATCTCGATATCGACCTAGTTATAGAAAGCTATTCTTATTTTGAGGATGCCGTCGATACCCTTGCCGAATTAGGATATGAATATAAGGGCGATTTTGGTATCGAAGGCCGTGAAGCTTTCAAGAGAAAAGACGAAAAAGTCCCTTGGGACGGATCCAACTCTAGAGAATATTCTCACAATCTTTACGTTTGTCCTAAGGATAGTAGAGAATTGAAAAGACATCTGGCTTTTAGAGATCACCTTCTGGAGAACGAGGAGTGTAGAAAAAGATATGCCGAGTTGAAGAAGAGATTAGCTAAAAAATACAGAGATGATCGAGAAGCTTACACGGAAGGTAAAACTAAATTTATCGAGAGAGTACTAGAAGAGATAATGTGATTCTATTTTTCGATTTGAAGAACAGATTTAATTAACCGGTTATATCTAATCCATGAGCATGACACCTGAGCTCGAGATACGTGAACTAGAAAAGTCAGATAAGGACGAAGTTGTAGAGATGACATCTGGGATATGGGATGGACGCGATTATATCCCTGATTATTTCGATAGATGGGTAGAGGACGGTGGATTCATCTGTGGAACGGTAGATGGTGAGATAGTCGCGTTAGCCAAACACACTTGGCATTCAGACGATATACTTTGGTTAGAAGGTCTTAGAGTTCATCCCGATCATAGGGAGAAGGGCTATGGTCGTGCGATGATCGAAGGCCAAGTAGACTATATCAACGAACATCTTGATTACCGAGTTGCTAGATTTTTGACCTCTAATGACAACACTCCGGTCAAGAAAGTTGTAGAGGATATCGGATTCGAACTCAAGCAGAAATATGATTATGTTAGACTAGATGATGAAGATCTAGAGGAGATGGAGCCTCCTATGGATAATGAGATAGATAATGTTCGGTTAGAAAAAGAGGTTGACGATGTTGTCGATATGGTCCTATCTTCGAAGGAATTGAAAGACAATAAGGGTCTTTACATGGAACATTGGACCGCTTATCCTACGGACGAAAAGCTTGTTCAAGATCGAGTGAATGAAGGATATTGTTATTCGGTCAGAGATGAAGACAGTGGCGAAATCGATGCTCTTATGTTCATGCAGGTTCACGATCTCTATGAGAGTTTAAGCGTAACGTTTGCCTGCGGGTCTCACGGAGGCATGAGGGAGCTTTTCCGTTATAGTCTAAAGTACTGCCTCGAAGAAGGATATGAGAGATTGAGGTTGAAGAGTGCCTCAGATAATGTTATAGAAGCTGCGAAAGAGGAAGGATTCAGCCATTCAGATCACCACAGCTGTACTCTAGTGTATGAGTATGAGAAAGACCAGTAGTTAACATTTCAGTCAAATCTCAGCGCTTCCGCAGGTGAAACTTTACTAGCTTTTTGGGCGCTTGGTATAGCAGTGAACAGCATGGCCAAATAGGCTATTATCCCTATGGTGATTATAGTTCCCCAGG
>CAZRWG010000071.1:3648-6253 GCA_964603805.1 uncultured Thermoplasmata archaeon | reverse complement strand
AAAGATATTTACTTAAGATACCATGGAAGATGATAATGGATTTGATCCTCAAAGTTTAGAAGATAAAATTTCAGATTTTTGGAGTTCAAAAGGTATAAATAAGAAATCAAGTGAATCGAGGAGAGGAAGTAAAAAATTTTTTATCGCTCGTACACCGATCTCAGCAAAAGATCATCCGAATTGGAGTGAGCTTTATTCTAGTACCGTGTATGACGTTTTTGCTCGATTCAAGAACCTACAACATCTTCACGTAAGGAATGGAATCGGACTCGATCCTCTTAATTCAAAAATTGAAAAATTGTCGATGATGGACCAAGAAGTAAACTCCTTAAAAGCAGTATTTGAAAAGGAAATCTCGGAGATTTCTTCTGAGATGGAAGAAAGGTCGGAAAAATTTTTAGAGAATACCTCTAAAGAACTACACAATCTTGGACTTTGGATCCCATCTGAATTCGATTACAAAACCACCTCAGGGAAATTTGTTGATTCTGTTTGGTGGAGTTTTAAAGAACTGATGGATAATGGGTTATTGATCAAAAAGATGAGACCTGTAAGATGGTGTCCAGATTGTAAATTCTCTCCCTCAGCATCAGAGATATCTATTAAACAAGAGAAGTCATATAAAATATACGTGAAGATACCTCTAGCGAGCGGTAAAAAGAGGTACTTTTTGCTAGAGTTAGAAGATATATGGATGCTTCCCGCTGCCTTGACAATCGCAGTAAATCCTGATTTGGAATATGCGGTAGTAAAAATAGATTCTGAAGACGATACCCCTGAACAACTTGTCATGTTAAAGAATAATCTAGAAAAACTAATGAACGAGATAAATATTAATGAATACGAAATACTGAATACCATCAAAGGTGAAGAGTTAGATGGCCTTACTTTTAGATATCCTCTCGCAGATAAGATACCTGAAAAAGAAAAAATAAAAGGTAAAAATGCTCGTAAGGTGATAATTAGTGACAAAGTCGATGATGATGGTACAGGGTTTGTTTTATTCGTGCCTCCAGATAAAACTGATCATTGGGAAATATCAGATGAAAGGGAACTCGAGAATTATAACCCGATCATGAGAAACGGTTATTTCGATGGAGGGCCGAGGAAAAATAAATATTCAGGTCTTTCAGCTCCGGAGAGCGAATCTATTATCATCGACGACTTAGAAAATAAAAACCTTGTAATGGCGAGAGAAAAGGCGGAAAGAAAAATCGAGATATGCGATGCATGTCAAAGCAGATTGATTAGGTACCCTATAAGAGGATGGTTTTTTGAGAGCTCTCAGATTGAAGAACGATTTTACGAAGAACTTGATGAAGTTACGGTTATACCTACTTCCGAAGACATCGTACCTAAAGATTGGTTAATCTCTCGAGATTCAATGTGGGGAACACCTTTCCCTAGATGGGAATGCAGAGATTGTGGGAACTCTTTTATACCTTCAGATCGCAAAGAACTGTCTGAAATCTCAGATTATGAAGTTAGTGAGGACTTAAGACCGAGTCAGATTATGAATTCAAAGATAGATTGTACGGAATGTGAAGATGAAATGGTTTGGGAGAAGAAAGTCTTAGATCCTATGTTTGTACATGCCTGTTCTCCCTGGGCTCAATTGAATTACCCTCATAATGAAGAGGAAAACTCATCTTGGTGGCCTAGCAATCTATTTTTGGGAATGAAGTCCAATGAAATTGATTTATTGACCGCCAATCTTTCTCTTTCTCTAGCTCTCTTCGACGAAGCAAGTTTTGAAAAATTCATATCCTTGGGCTCTGTATCAAGTGATATCGAGTATAAAAATGTTGAAAGCCTAGTCAGTAAAAACGGATACGATTCTCTTAGACTATATCTACTCTCAGATAAGGCTCCATGGATTGATAGAAAAATCAGAAGATCTGATCTGGAATTTTCACATCAACTGCCTAGAGTCATATGGAATCTAAAGAAATTTTTTAAAGTGAATTTCGATGATTTAAAGATGAACCTGGATAATCTTAGTTCATCATCTTTTGAAAAAGAGATCATACCAGAAGACAGATGGGTACTTTCTAGATTGGAGAGGACCAAAAAGGAGATCATCGAATATTATGAAAAAGGTAAATTCGACCTAGCTATCGAATCACTAGAAAAGTTGATCTTAGATGATATCGCCCAATCTTACATAAAAAGATGTAGAACCAGGTTAGAGGAAAATCTAGAAGATGAACATATTTCAATTATGAGGACTTTATATCTAACCTTAGCCTCTGTTTCCAAGCTATTGAGTCCAATTTCACCTTTCATGGCCGAATATGTATACCAAAGTTTAAACGAGGATAAACAAAGCGTATTCATGGAAGATTTGCCTGAAAGCGATGAAGAATATATTGATCAGGATTTGGAAATTAAGGTGAATGAAGTAAAAGACATCGTTGATGAAATAATGCAAGTCAAAAGAAAATCTGAATTACCCGAGAAATGGCCACTTCGTAAGATCGTTTATAAAGCTAAAAATCAAAGAGCTAAGGATATAGCGGAAAAATTCGCTGAATTCATAAAAGATAATGCTATCGTGAGAGATATCCAAATTTTAGGTCCAGAGGAAGAATGGGATAAGATTATT
>CAZRWG010000071.1:0-3638 GCA_964603805.1 uncultured Thermoplasmata archaeon | reverse complement strand
GCCGAACCTAACAGAGAAGAAATAGCTGATTCTTATACACATTGGGTGGGAAAAATAGAATCTATTTTGAAGCAGAAGTCTTCAGAGAAAATAAAAGAGGGGATAGATAAAGGAAGTTTTGAAATCGGCCTTGAAGGCAGGATAATCGAAATAGACCCAGAAATGGTCACATTCAAAAGAGAGATACCAGAAGGTTTTCAGAAGATAGATCTCAACGATCAGGAGATATTTGTTGATTTAGACGTGACTGAAGAAATATGGGAAGAGGAGACTGTTAAAGAGATAATTCTGCGGTTAAAAAGCATGCGACAGGACTTAGGATTGAGTTCTAAAGACGAAATAGAAGTTTATTTAGACGCTAGTAAAGAGGTAATTGATGCAATAGAAAAAAATAGAAGTTCAGTTGAAGATGAAGTAAAGGCAAGAGTGATTAGATTAAATGAAGTTGATGTAAATGAAGCCGAATACGCTCTTGAATGGGATGTTAACGGAGAAAGTGTTAACATAGGTATTAAACCCCTCTATAGAGAGAAGATGATCAACTATTATTCAAGCATTTCAGGGCTGGACATGAAAACTGCTGAATTGCTTTACGAGTCGGGCTACACGAGCATCGATTCTATCAGTGATGTTAATCCATCTCAACTTACAAGCATAAAGGATATAGAAATTGAACTAGCTAAAGATATCATGGACTACATTAAAGAGAACGAAATAGAAGATGTTCTTGAAGTACCTAAAGAAGAGTTAGAGGAAGCTATACCAGAAGAAGATGAAAAAGAAGAGGTGATTGAAGAGGAAGAAGTGGAAGAAGAAGTTGCGAAGGAGTTACCTGAAAACATATCTAAGAGTTCTACATATCTAATCGAAGAGAAAACTTCCGACAGATCCTTCAAATTGTTAAAAGAAATACTTAGTACCGGAGAACACGGCCTATGTGTAACCCGGGATTATCCAGAGAAGGTTAAAAAGAAATACGATCTTGAAGATATCGAGATAATATGGCTCTCAAATGTTGATAGGGAGGACGTAATAAGACCCAAAAGTCTTGAAAAACTTAGTTTAGCTCTAGAGAACTTTCTTGCTAGAACAGGAGGAGTTATACTATTGAAAGGTTTGGAATACGTAATCACCAATAATGATTTTAGAACGGTACTCAATCTCATCCAGTCTATTAAAGACCAAGTCGCTATAAACGAATCCATTTTGCTGATACCAGTTAATCCCTCGATAATAGAAAAATATCAGATGGATCAATTGAGCGGCGTTGTTGATAGCAAACTGGATAAATGATAAAGGTGGACTCTATGAAAATCGGTGTCGTAGGTCCGGGTGCGATAGGTACTTTTCTTGCAGGAATCCTAGGTACTAAAAACGAGATAGACCTCATCGGTCGGAGTCCTCTTGATATAGATTCTGTAGATATCAGAGGAAAAACCAACCTTAGGACAAAAGTAAATTATTCTGATTCGGTGGAATCTATTTCGGGCGATGAATTGATAATAATTTGTACTAAATCTTTTGATACTCATGAAGCTATGAACTCTTTATCAGGTAATCTTTCCCCCGATTCTATGGTATTATCTCTACAGAACGGATTGATAAATGAAGAGATCATATCTGAGTTCGTGGGAAAAGAAAGAACCATAGGAGGTACAACCAGTAACGGTGTAACTTATTTGGAACCGGGTAAAGTAAAACATGCTGGGAAGGGTGAAACAGTAATAGGTTTATTTCCTGAAGATAGAAGTGAGGAAATAGAAAAAGTCTGCAAAATTTTTAACGAGGCGGGCTTAGAAACCAAAATAAGTGAAAACATCCTTGAAAATATTTGGGAAAAGGTCATAATAAATTCTGGGATAAACCCGATAACTGGAATTTTAAAAATAAAAAACGGAGTTTTACTAGAAGATGAATATCTCACGGAGTTATTAGAAGATACAGTGATGGAAAGCGTTGAAGTTGCGAATAATTACGTGGAAGTAGATGCGAAGAAGATCTTGAAAAAGACTAAAAAAGTGGCTGAAGGGACTTCGAATAACCTATCGAGCATGTTACAGGATATAAAAAATGAAAGTAGAACAGAAATAGAACAAATAAACGGAGCGATAATAGGAAAAGCTGAACAAGTAGGCGTTTCGACTCCTATTAATGAAGTGCTTTATAAACTTGTAAAAGGTATCGAAAGTAGGTACCTTTGAGATTAGATTTAGCTTATAATCTCCCCAAGGAGATAGATATCTTCAGCAGATTTGATTTTAACTTCTTTCCACTGCCCTATGATTTCTTCATCCGCATTTTTTATCACTACCACCTTGTAATTATCCATTCTCCCTTTGAGTGAATTTTCTTTACCTTCTTCTAAAACAAGAACTTTAGTTTTTCTGTCCACGTACTTTTCATTCGACTCCCTGCTTATCTTAAATCTTAGGTCGGTCATCTGCTTAGATCTTTCTTTCTTTTTTCTAGAATGGACTTTATCTTTCATTTCCGCAGCCTTCGTACCTTTTCGGGGACTAAATCTAGTTACATTTATCACATCAGGTTTCGTTTCAGTGATGATCTTTTTTGTCTTGTCGAAATCTTCTTCTGTTTCCCCTGGGAAACCAACTATCACATCCGTGGAAAGCGTGAGATCAGAAAATCTTTTTTTGAAATCCTCTACTGTATTCTTCCATTCATTTACAGTGTAATTTCTATTCATCTTCTTTAGAATTTTATCAGACCCAGACTGTAGGGGAAGGTGCAAAAAAGTATAGATCCTTCTATCTTCCATCAAATCCATAAGATCGGATTTTATGGGCTTGAGAGTATCCACGTTCATCATGCCTATCCTTAGTCTATACTCTCCTTCAATACTTAATAATTCTTTCAAAAGTTCATTAAGATCGGTGTTCAAATCTTTTCCATAAAGTGCGGCATCTTGACTGGTCAAACGTATCTCCTTGGTCGAGGTAGACAAGAGCTTTTCAAATCTTTCTTTTATCTCTGATGAAGATCTGCTATTAATCCGGCCTCTAGCCAATCTAGTTATACAATAAGTGCAGTTCCCTAAGCAACCCGAAGAGATAGGTATCGTACCGATCACCGAATTTCCTTGCGATTTTAAAGGTCTATATGACATTTCAACATCCGATGGATAAATAAAATCAAGATCAGGACATCTTTCCCGCATCTCTTCTTTCCGCGTTGAAGACAAACAACCGGCTACGAGGACTTCAGAACATTTCTCTTCTAGCTCTTCGATCCTCCTTTTCATCCTTTCTTCTGTTTTTTTGATGACCACACAAGTGCCTATTAGAGCTTTATCGGCTTCATCGGGAGAGTTTACCTGGATATGTCCCTCTTCCTCTAGATTCTCAGCTATCATCTCGGTTTCACCCTGATTCATAGTACATCCATAGGATTCAACGTAGAATTTCATTTGGTTCCTAATTCGAAAGGAGGGGTATTTTATATTTGCCTTTTTTTTGGTGAAGAAAGTAAAAGACTCTCGAATTGTCCTTTATCTTTCCTTCATCATCTCTTCCATTTTCTTTTCCATGAACTCTCTGAGTTTTTTGTTCATCTTTTCTTTCATCTCTGGAGGTATCAGTTCCAATCCAAGGTCAGCACTTGTTTTAGCTAACATCGCATAG
>CAZRWG010000070.1:0-6267 GCA_964603805.1 uncultured Thermoplasmata archaeon | reverse complement strand
AGTGCTCCCGGGGGGATTCGAACCCCCGTGATCGGCTTTCCCTGGCCTTCATCGACCTCGAAAGGCCGAGATGATTGGCCGGACTACACCACAGGAGCGAAAGCGAATGGAAAGAGGTTTCGCGACTTAATGGAACAAGGTTCTGTATCAGGGGCGTATGGAAAAGTCACAACGGGGTTGATTTAGATAATAACCCCAATAAATAGTTTACTCCCATTACATCTTTCCACCCAATGTCGTATTTCCGTTTTCATCCGAAAGATTTATAGTTTTACTAATGATGATTCGAGCGGTGGTTATTTGAAAGAAGATCCGTTCGTATATGCTCATAAAAAAGAGGATGAGATAGTTTGGATGAGTCAGAACACCAACCAGTTAAAGACCACTCCAAAGATAAATGAGAACATCATTGAAGCTGTTGAGGAACAAAAATACAATCTTTATCCTCATAAACAGGGAATTTTAGGTTTAAAGGAGGTTTTGCTTAAGGATTTGGGGCTCACCGAAGGTTTCAACGCCTTGATCACGAATGGTGCGATTGAAGCTACCTACGGATTAACTAGAGCGATTTTGAATAGTGGAGATAATGTTATTGCTTCGGACCCGAGTTTTATGCCCATCCATCATCAGGTTGAACTCTGCGGTGCAGAGATGAAAGAGATAGATGTTTATGAGTCACCCTACAAAATGACCGTTGAAGAGATAAAAGAACAGGTGGATGACAATACGGAAATGATACTCTTAATCGATCCACTTAATCCTCTCGGTTCTTCTTATGATAAAGGTGAGGTTAAGGCTATTTGTGACATCGTGGAGGATAATGATCTTTGGATAATAGACGATATCACATATCGAGACTTTGCTTTCGATCATACTCTCACCACAGAATTCGTACCGGATCGCACTTTCTTAGTTTACAGTTTTTCTAAAAATTGTGGATTTGCAGGTATGAGGCTAGGCGCTTTGATCATGCCGAACAAATTGTCAGAAATTATTCATAAATATCGTACTAACGTTTTATCCGCTAATGTACTCGCACAGGTCGGTGCTAAAACAGCGTTGGAAACTAAGGATGAATGGTTGGACGATATGGTTGAACAATCGAGAAAAAATCAGCGTTTGATAAAAGAATGTGTTGAGGAGATAGATGATGTATTTTTACCCGTCTATCCTTCCAATACTAACATGTTTGCGATCGATATCGGTAAAACAGGCATAAGTCCCGAGAACCTCCAGGAGAAACTTCTCTATGAACATGACGTATTCGTTAGATCAGGCACTTACGTCTCGAAAAGTTCTGGAGATGATTTCATAAGAGTTTCTTTCACAGTTCCCGAAGAAGGGATTAGAAGATTCATCGATGTTTTACCAGAGGTTATAGAAGAGTTGAGATCATGAAACCTGTAGATGTAGGTATATACGAAAAGGATGGAAAATACTATACTCTAAATCTCATACCTGGGCAGGATGTTTATGGAGAGGAGTTGATTGAAGAAGAAGGGTTTGAATATAGAGAATGGGATCCTAATAGAAGTAAGCTATGTGCATTCCTTGAAAAAGAAGGATCACTTCCTATATCACCAGATATGAATATCCTCTATCTGGGTGCGGGTGACGGAACCACCGCAAGTCATCTCTCGGATATAGTAACAGAAGGTAGGATATTTGCAGTAGAACTTGCAAGAGACCCATTTAGGAATCTACTTTCACTCTCGAAGGAGAGAAGAAATATCTTCTCGATAATGGCTGATGCAAGGAATCCGGAGAGATACAAAGGAATCGTGGGAAAGGTAGATTTTCTTTATCAAGACATTTCTCAGAGGGATCAAACTGAAATATTTTTGAAGAATTTGAAATTTCTAGAGGAAGAAGCGATAGGTATAATTGCGGTTAAAGCTAGAAGTGTAGACGTGTCTAAATCTCCTGAGCAAATATATGAAGAAGTAGAGCAAAAATTGGAAGAACAAGGTTGTAATGTCATCCTTAAAGTAGATATATCTCACCGTCAAAAAGATCATGCGATGCTAGTGATAGAAAAGTGAAAAAATATCATGTCAAAAATATTCCAAAGATATTTTAGCCTCCTTAATATATTTACACTTGATGATTGACATATTAAAAGATGAAGAGGAATTCTACGAGAATATTTGGGGAAAATTATTCCTCTTCTTCATCCCATTCGTTATTGGATTCTCATATGTGGGTTTACTTTACTTGATGTTGGGAAATAATAACATATTTTGGATAGTCGGGGGTGCGATGTTTGCTTATCTTTTTCCTCCCTTTGGAAAGGAAACGGTGATTCCAACTACTATATTTACACTTTTAGGAATGCCCTCCATACACTTGTCGCCAGTTGTAGCTATATTCATGGTCTCTGGTTCAGTCGCTTTTGTAGATGTAGTCACTTCATACTTTCTCTTATATAATTTTTACATAGCTAAAAAAATCCCTCTATTGGGAAAATGGATCGATAAATCACAGGAATTTGGAGCCCGAAAAATGGAGAAAAACGAGTGGATAAAGAGGTTGGCTTTTTATGGCGTAGCAACCTTTGTCGTAGTCCCGTTTCAGGGAAGCGGTGGTGTCGGCGCTTCTATTCTTGGAAGGGTCATAGGCATGAATAAATATTATGCATGGCTCTCGATAATCACGGGGGCCTTCATCGGTAGCTTTTTAATCGGCATCGTTTCATATTTAACAGGAGGAGCAATAATCAGGGTATTTGGAACTAATGTTCTCATTTTGTTAATTGCCGTTTTCCTGGTTATCGTAGCTTTTATATCCCTATACAACTTTCTTAAACCCCGATTCTTTGAGTAGTCGGAATAAATGTGAGGTGGCAAAATGAAGTTGAAAAACAAGAATATACTCGTGACAGGCGCAGCAGGGTTCATCGGTAGTCATTTAGTAGATGCTTTAGTTAAAGACAATAAAGTGATCGGATACGATAATTTATCGTCTGGGAAAAAGGAACTCGTAGAGCATCTTGAAGACGAAGATAATTTTGAGTTGTTAGTTGAGGATGTTTTAGATAAGGAAAAATTATCAAAAGAGATGGAAAGATGCGACATGGTTTTTCATCTTGCTGCTAATCCAGACGTAAAAGTTGGAGCAGAAGATACCTTTGTACATCTAGAGCAAAACATCATCGCCACTTATAATGTACTAGATTCTATGAGGGAAAATGATATTCACGAGTTAATTTTTACTTCGTCTTCTACAGTTTACGGTGAAACGGAAGTTATACCCACACCTGAAGAGTTAGGTCCTTTAAAACCGATCTCCCTTTACGGTTCTTCCAAACTCAGTTGTGAAGCTTTGATCTCTTCATTTTGCCACACTTTCGATATGCGGTCGGTATCGTTCAGATTCGCTAATGTTGTGGGTCCTAGAAGCACTCACGGTGTGACATATGATTTCGTCCAGAAGTTGAAAGAAGATCCAAATCGGCTTGAAATACTTGGCGCTCCTCCAGGTACAACGAAATCTTACTTTTATATAACAGATTGTATCGATGGGATGTTATTCGCAACAAAGAACGCAGAAAATAGGGTAGAATACTTCAATCTCGGTTCTGAGGACTACATTAATGTAAAACAGATAGCTGATATCGTTTGTAATGAGATGGGCCTAAATGAAGTAGAATATGATTGGACAGAAAGCACTAATGGAGATAAAGGTGGATGGAAAGGAGACGTAAAGACAATGCTACTCTCGTTAGAAAAAATTAAAGATTTAGGGTGGTCTCCAGAATACGATAGTGCTGAATCGATTGCAAAGACAGTAAGGGCTTTGATCGACTAGAAACAAAAAAAGAATTACAAAAGAGAGGCTAAGGTGTTACAAAAGAGAGGCTAAGGTGTTTACCGGGTCCGCCACCCAGATCGCGACCAAAAGGCAACTGACGAAGTAAACATAGTATAGTATATTGTACTTGTATTCATCTAATTTCTCAATGAGTGCTTCAGTCATACTTATCACATCAATATGTCATACGTATTTATGACGCTTTATCAGTATTTCCTAGTTATAAATATTTTTCCCAAGACACACTTCTTCATTTAACTAGAACATCTTATATACCAAAAAATTATAAGTAGTTAATTTGCTATCTCCTAAATAATTGAGGAATCTGAATGGATAAAAAAATCCATAAAAAGATAGATAAGAATGACGAATCTTTAACCATCGACGACATCCAAAAGTTGATTAAAAAGATACAGGAGGAGAATCCAGATCGAGAAGTTTTTTTTGATGGGGATGAATACGCCATCTGTAGCAGGAAAAAGGAAGGGTAATCTTTGATTTTAATAAAATTAGGCGGGAGTGTTTTAACTAATAAAAATAAATCATACTCATTTAGAACTCGGATAGCTAAGAGGCTTTTGAAAGAGATCGATGAAAGTTCAGTCAATAATTTCATAATAATTCACGGTGGTGGAAGTTTTGGTCATCCTGGAGCTAAAAAATATAATTTAAATGACGATGATTCAGAAATATCTATCGAGGGGTTGTCTAAAGTACAGTTGGATATGAGAAGGATGAATAATCGACTATTAGAGTTGATGCAGGATCGAGAGATGTGGGGAATTTCTATACCCGGTGGTTTAGTAACTATATTCGAAAATGGAGAGTTAGATAAGATAGATAACAAAATTTTTGAGAAATATCTGAATTTAGGTGTAATACCTGTAGGTTTTGGAGATGTCACAATAGATACAAGAAGGGGAGTGACCATCTGTTCTGGAGATGATATGATTTTTGGTCTCTCTTCTCTAGCTAATAAGGCTGTATTTGTGAGTGACGTTGACGGTATATACAAAAGTGGTGAAATTGTAGAGAGTTTTGATAATACCATGTATCCCCTCGAAGACGAGGATTTCCCTACTCAAAAAAAGCCTGTAGACGTTACTGGCGGAATGAATAAAAAAGTAGAAAAGATGTTAATGATATCTGAAAATTGCGATACTTACATTGTGAATGGAGAAAAATCAGGAAGACTTCGTAAGATCTTGGATGAAGAGGAAGTCCTTTCTACAGAGGTGATATCATGATTGAGTCTAGGAAAGAAGACCACGTTAAAATTTGTCTAAATAAAGATGTAGATTTAAAAAAGAATTATTGGGAGGATATAGAGTTCTATCATCAATCCGCACCTGAAATAGATTTTGAGGACATCGATGTTGAGGTAGATTTCTTAGATAAGAGATTAAAGGCTCCCATTATTATTGCTGGAATGACGGGAGGCTATGATGAAGGCAAGAATCTCAATGAAAAATTGGCTTCGGCTGCAGAAAAGATGGGAATTGGTTTTGGTGTTGGAAGTCAAAGAGCTGCCTTAGAGAATGAAGAACTTAGAGAGAGTTACGAAACAGTTTCTAGATATTCACCGCCTATTGTATTGGGAAATATAGGTGCTCCCCAACTTATTAAGCAAAAAGATTCTAAGCCTTTAGGTGTAACAGAGGCGAAAGAATTGCTAGAGATGATCGGAGGTGATTATCTTGCAGTACATTTTAACTATCTTCAGGAGGTAGTACAACCTGAAGGTGATTTGAAAGCTAAAGGAGTGCTTAACTCGCTAAAGAAATTATCGTCTGAAGTACCAACTATAGCTAAAGAAACAGGCGCAGGAGTTTCTACACAAATGGCTTTAAACTTTCAGAATGCCGGAGTCAAAGCCATAGATGTAGGTGGAAAAGGAGGGACCTCTTTCTCCGCTGTTGAACATTATAGGAATCAAGAAGAAAAAATGAAAAAGATCTCAAAGAATTTATGGAATTGGGGTATACCGACTCCAGTTTCTATTGTTGAATGTCGAGGATCTGTATCTTTGCCCTTGATAGCTACTGGAGGGATAAGAGATGGCATACAGATAGCTAAAGCACTCGCTCTAGGGGCAGATACAGTTGGTATAGCTGGTGGAGTATTGAGAGCTTTAGATGACGATACAAGAACCTTAGAGGAATATATTGAAAGAGTAGTTCGAGAACTCAAAACAGTTATGTTCTTATTGGGTTGTGAAAATATAGATGAACTTCTTAAGGTTAGAAAAATTTTTACTGATGATTTGAAAAATTGGATAGGATAAAATTTAGGAGAGAGGCGTGGTTGGAAGGTTCCGCGAAGGACGTGGAGGAGCTTGCAGGTGCGAGAGGCGGGAGGAGATATGGAAGAGAAGGAGAGGAGAGGCTGACCGACGGACGCGGGGAGCGCAGTGCTGGCCAAAGTGCGTGGCGGGAAGGAACCCACGGAAAAGGAAAG
>CAZRWG010000069.1:0-6396 GCA_964603805.1 uncultured Thermoplasmata archaeon | reverse complement strand
AGATAGATCCTTTACCTCATCAGATAGAGGGAGTTTATGATTATGCTCTTCAGAGTCCTAAAGTAAGGTTTATGATAGCCGACGACGCAGGGGCTGGAAAAACGATAATGGCTGGTCTTATAATCAAAGAATTACAGTATCGAAAGATGGCAAATAAAACACTACTCGTCGTTCCAGGTCATCTCAAATATCAATGGCAGAGAGAGATGAGAGAGAAGTTTGACACTAATTTTAATTTGATAGGAAGAGAGGATTTTAGAAAGTCTGCAACAGGAAATGTGTGGGATGAAAACAATCAATGTATCGCTACTATCGATTTTCTGAAACAAGATGATATAATGAGTACTTTGAAGGGTACCCACTGGGATTTAGTGGTTGCTGATGAGGCCCATAAGATGTCAGCATATAAATATGGTAAAAAGACGGAAAAGACCGATAGATATCAGGCTGGAGAAGTCTTGTCGGAAAATTCAACTCATATGTTGTTCTTGACTGCTACACCCCACAGGGGCAAAGAAGAAAACTTCAGATTATTCCTTGATTTACTGAGACCTGGATTTTTCTCTAATGAAGAATTGATGAGAGAATCCATACAGAATAAAGAAAATCGCCTTTTCATTAGAAGATTGAAAGAAGATTTGAAGGACTTTGAGGGTAACAAACTGTTCCTACCTAGACATGTCCAATCAGTTCGATTCGACCTGACTCCTGAAGAAAAGGAACTCTACAGAAGCGTAACAAATTACGTCAGGAATTACTTCGATAGAGCAAAAGAGAAAAGACACATCGTATTTGCGATGATGATACTTCAAAGAAGATTGACGTCTAGTGTACACGCTATCACTGAATCTTTGAAAAACAGAAAGTCGGGTTTGCAAGAGATACTTGAATTCCCTGAAAAGGGTGAAGAATACGAGAAAGCTAGAGAAATCTCTGAAGAAGAATTGGAGGAGATGGAAGAAAAAGAAAGGATGGATATTGAAGAGAAACTGACAAAATTATCTCTCGCTAAAAGACCTAACGAAGTGAAGAAAGAGATTAAAGAGATTGAAAGATTGATCGAGAAGGCAAAGAAAGTAAAAGAAAAAGAGGTTGAAAGCAAATTAGTCAAACTTAGAGATGAAATTCTCGATACGTTAGAAGGAAGAAAATTGTTGATATTCACCGAGTTCCAAGACACTCTCGAATATCTTGTTGAAAAATTAAGAGACTGGGGATATGATGTGAATTACATCCACGGAAAGATGAGCATGGAAGAGAGGGTGAAAGCAGAAAAGAAATTTGAAGAAGAGACCCAGATAATGGTGGCTACGGAAGCGGCTGGAGAAGGTATAAATCTACAGTTCTGTTCTTTGATGGTAAATTACGACATCCCTTGGAATCCGAATAGGCTGACTCAAAGGATGGGTAGGATACATCGTTATGGTCAGGACAAAGAAGTCTATATATGGAACATGATCGCCAAAGATACTAGAGAAGGACAAATATTGGGTAAACTGATGGACAAGTTGGAGACCATAAGAAAGGACTTGGGCAGCGATAGAGTATTTGATATTATAGGTGACGTTATACCAGGTACTAACTTTAAGGATATGTTCAAAGAGGCTATATTTGAGCAGAAAAGGATGGATGAAATAGAAGATAAAATAGATCAGACCGACACAGAGACCGTTCAAACTACTCTCGATGATATACAGATGAAAGGCTTGTCTACACGTCATATAGATTATACTGGTACTGCTGAAAAAAAGATGATTGCGGAGGAAAATAGGCTGGTTCCAGAATATATCGAGGATTACTTTTTAAGAGCATTTGAAAGATTTGACGGAAACATAAAGAAGGTTAAGGACTATTATAGAGTGAAGAATGTTCCCTATGAGATAAGGAAAGTTGCAGACAATAACGAATTCAAAAAGAACTACGGACAGATCCAAAAAAAGTACAGTAAGATTACGTTCGAGAAAGAGGTTGCAAAAAAGAAAGATTATGAATACATCTCACCAGGTCATCCCTTGTTGGAAGCAGTCAACGAAAAGATAATGGAAGAAGTAGGCAGGAAGGAGTCCTTTTCGTTGTTCGTTGATGAGAGTGGTGAGAAAGAAGGAGTTATCTGGTTCTTTGAAGGTAAAGTAGAGGATGGTAAAGGAGAGATAGCTGGTAAAAAGGTGTTCGCTGTCTACCAAGATAAAGAGGGTGAAATTGAGAAAATAAATCCTTCAGTTTTGTGGGATATGAAGCCTTCAGAAAAAGAAAAGTTGAGAAAAGATTGGAGGCAGATGCTGTTAGAAAAGGACAAGATCGAGGATTACGCTACAAGTAATATCCTGTTCCCATATAAAGATGAAATAAGAGAAGAAAGAGAAAAGGAGACTCAGATAAAAGAAAAATATGGATTACGCTCTCTAGAATATCTGATACAGGAGTCAAATAATAAACTGTTAGAGTATGAACAGCGAGAAGCTGAAGGGGAAGATATGAGAATCGCTATAATCAACGAAGAACAAGAGTTAGAGAAGTTTGAGAACAGGAAAAAGGAACTGGAGAGAGAGATAAAGCTGGAGAAAAATCTGACCGTTTCTGAGCCTGATTTCATAGGAAAAGCGGTTATCATTCCTTCGACAGAGGCTGAGGAGAGAGAAACCGAAGAGATGCAACGTGACGAGGAGATAGAAAAAGTAGGTATGAGGTTGGCTATGGAACATGAAAGAGAGAAAGGAAGAGAACCTGAAGACGTTTCAGAAGATAATATTGGTTTTGATGTTAGGTCTGTAGAGTATGGGGCTAGTGGTGAATTGGAAGATGTCAGGTATATCGAAGTGAAAGCAAGAGCTAGAGAAGGGAAGGTCAGGTTGACCTCTAATGAATGGAAGAAAGCCAAGCGGTTTAGTGAAGATTACTGGCTGTATATTGTGGTGAATGCAGGTACTGATAATCCTGAGTTGGCGAAGAGGATTCAGGATCCAGCAAACAAATTTAAGTTAGAAGAAGATATTTATGCTACAGGATACGAAATTCCTGTTGAAAATTGGAAAGAGATAGAGTGATAATAATGGAGAAGAAATTCATCGAATGGGATTTACCATTAAAAGAGATTTCAGAAGAAAGTGCTAGAGAGAAGAACATTCGACATGGACACCCTTCTACTTTGCATATCTGGTGGGCAAGACGTCCGTTGGCTTCTTCGAGAGCGACAAATTTTGCGTCTCTAATAGATTTACCAGATAGTACTGAAAAAAGAGAAGAAATCAAAAAGTTGATTAAAGATATCACGCCATGGGAGGCCGTAAAAAACGGAAATAGTGAGGGTGTGAAAAAAGCTAGAGAGATGGTTTTGGAGCAATATGATGAGCCCCCAAAAATATTAGATCCATTTGCAGGTGGGGGTTCTATACCGCTAGAGGCTTTAAGATTAGGGTGTGAAACTTATGCTTCGGATTACAATCCAGTGGCTGTATTCATAGAAAAAGCAACCCTTGAATGGCCACAAAAATACGGAATAGATATTGAGATACCTATTGAAGATTCTTTTGAAAGAGAACTGAAAAATTCTGGATATACACAAACTCAGATTAAAAATATCCAGAATGGTACTCATCAATCGCTCCAAGAGGATGAGACTATTGAAGTAAATTTATTAGCCCATATGGTTGAAAAGTATGCCAACAAAGTTTTAGAGGAAGCAACCAGGGAGATCGGGCAATTTTATCCAGAAGAAAATGCAGAAAGATTAGTGGGAGCTAAAGAAATAGAGCACGAAGATGGTTGGATTCCAGTGGGATTTATTTGGGCAAGGACTATCCCTTGTCAAAATCCAAATTGTGATGCTGAGATACCACTAATTAGACAGTTTTGGCTTGCTAAAAAGAAAAACAGAAAGATTGCCTATAAACCGATTGTCGATAAAAAAGACGAAACAATTGATTTCGAGATATTAGAGGGTGAGGAACTTAAGAAGAAAATGGATAAAGGATTCAATCCAAAAGAAGGAACTGTATCTAGGGCAAATGCTCAATGTCTTATTTGTGGGCAAGTCACAAAAGCGGAACAAGTTAGAGAACTTGGTAAAGAAGGGAAAATAGGTCGAAGGATAGTTGCGGTGGTATTACATCATCCAGATGAAACTGGGAAGATGTATAGATTAACAAAAGAAGAGGATATTAATATTTTTAAAGAAAGTGAAAAATATCTAGAGAAAAAAATTAATAATTGGCCTTGGATGGAGAAACCAATTCCTGATGAAGAAATACCATTGATGAGCGGCGTTTTTAATGTCCCTATCTATGGTATAAATAAATGGGGCGAGTTATTTAACCCCCGTCAAAAACTTGCTTTAATTACTTTTATGGAAAAAATAAAATCAACAAGAGAATTAATTGAAAAGGAAGTAAATAAATTAGACTTTTTTGATGAAGAAAAAAGTATTGATTGGAAACTCTTTTCTAAATCGGTTGTTAGTTATTTATCGATCATACTCAATCGTTTAGCTGATAAGAATTCCAATATTGTTGTATGGAATAATGCAGGAGAAAAAATTGAACATGTTTTTGGACGTCAAGCATTACCTATGGCTTGGGATTATGTTGAACTGAACGTATTTAGTGGTGTCAACGGGGATTGGACGGCAAATAGAGATTGGATACTTAGATTTTTAGAAAACAATTATAATGTTTCAAATAGTAAAGCAAAAGCAGTTAAGCAATCGGCAATAAATTTAGAGTTCGAAAACGAGTCAATAGATGTCATTTTTACTGATCCCCCTTATTACAATAATGTTCCATATGCGGATCTATCAGACTTCTTTTATGTCTGGCTTAAACGTAGTGTTGGTGATATGTTCCCTGAACTATTTTCAACACCTCTCGTTCCAAAATCTGAAGAGATATGTGAAATGAAAGGGTGGGATAGTGAAAGATATCCTGATAAAGGCAAGCAATTTTTTGAGGATATGCTTTCGGACTCCTTTAAAGAAATGTATCGAGTTTTAAAACCAGATGGTATAGCTACCATTATTTATGCCCATAAAACTACTGAAGGATGGGAAACCGTACTTAATTCACTTATTAGTGCTGGTTTTGTAATTACAGGTTCTTGGCCTATTCATACGGAAAGGAAAGGTAGATTAAGAGCAGCTGCTTCAGCTGCTTTAGCCTCGTCCATCTATATGGTTTGTAGAAAAATAGAAAGAGAAAATCTGGGTTTTTGGAAAGATATAAAACCACAAATCAAAGAAAGAGTGGAAGAAAAACTTCATCAATTCTGGAACAAGGGTATTGTAGGAGGAGATTTTTTCATTTCTGCTATCGGCCCAGGGATGGAAATTTACAGTCAATATGAAAAGGTAGAGAGATACTCTGGAGTAGAGGTGACAACCTTAGATCTGCTTGAGTATATCCGTTCGATCACCACAGATTTCGTTGTAAATAATCTTCTTAAAGATGCTTCACCTACGGAAGTTGATTCAGCTTCTCAATTCTATCTTGCTTACAGATGGACATACTTAGATAACAAAGTAGAATTCGATGATGCACGGAGGATAGCAAGTGGGATGGGCATCGAATTAGATGATTTCTCTGGAAAAGATGGTTTTGTTAAGCAAGCAAGGAAATATACTAGTGTTCTAGGGCCACAGGATAGAGATGAAGTAGAGAAGATAGATAACATGGTCGATGTGATGCACAAGTGCGTGTTACTTTGGGATGAGGGAAAACAGGATGAAATCAAGCATCTGTTATCTGAAACAGGATATGGTGAGAAACCTGCGTTCTGGCAGTTCTGTCAGGCTGTGGCAGAAACTTTATTGAATGGAAACAAAGAAAAACAACTTCTCGAAGGATTTTTGACGGGAAAAGATAAATATTCTAAATCGAGTAAAGAAGACGAACAAACTGGACTAGATCAATTTGGAGGGGCTTAATATGAAAAATTGGTATGAAATTATAGAACCGCACCAGGATATAAAAAACGAAGAATTCAGTATGGATGTTTTCGCAGCTGATATAGGTGACGTTGTCGAAGGAAGAGCTCCGATAGACTATACAGATCCTGATACCTTTTCGAGAAAAACCTATTTCACCGATGGTCTTGAAGGACTTTTAGGAAAAGTTCATAGAAAACTTGACGAAGGAAAAGGAGATTCGATAATCGAGTTAAAGACTCCCTTTGGAGGAGGTAAAACTCACTCTTTGATTTCCATTTATCATTACATCAAAAATGGTGAAGAGATCAAGAATTTGCTTCCTGAAGAGTTAGAAACAATAGATGCAAACATAGCGGTTTTAGCATGCGACCATTTGAATCCACAGGAAGGAAGGGTAGTTGACGGATTAAATATTAGAACACTGTGGGGTGAAGTGGCTTATCAGATAGCTGGTAAAGATGGGTATGAACAATTTAGAG
>CAZRWG010000068.1:0-6446 GCA_964603805.1 uncultured Thermoplasmata archaeon | reverse complement strand
ATGCCTTTCTCCACGCTTGGGATTTTTATCTCTTCACCAACTATCTCCTTTTGTTTTTCCAGCATCTTTTTATGCGCTGTCAGGAGCCTTCCTCTTATCTCAGCGAATTCTTTATCTTTATCCAAGAGTTCTCTCTCGTCCTTAGTAATCTTCCTGTTCTTTTCAAGGTTTTCTTTGAGAGTTGATTCCAATTCTGACAAAGAGTGAAGGGCTTCTTTTCTTTTTTCAAGGATATCCTCTTCTTTCGTTACGATGTACTCTTCTCTTTCATCTAAATCTTCTTCTCTTTCCAGTATCGCTTCTTCCCTTTCGAGGATCTCTTCCTTTTTCTCCACCACGTCCTCTTTTAATTTTTCAATATCATCCACTGCATTAGAATATTCATATTTCAATCTTTGAACATCGTCCCTTTCAGAATCCAATGCTTCTCTAGCCTCTGTGAGCTCCTTTCTTTCTGATTCTAATTCATCACCAACTTTTTCGAGTTTTTGTGCCTTTTCAGTCAATTCTGTTTCTTTAGTATTCAGTTTTTCTTCTTTTTTAGAAAGTTTATCTTCCTTTTCCTTCAGTTCCCTCTCTCTTTCACTTAACTTTTCTTTTCGATTTTTAAGTTTCTTCAAATAACCTTCCATTTCGTCAAAATCAAGATCATCTTCATCTTCAGCCATATTTTTGTACCTCCTTCGAAATAAAGCATTCCATTATGATTAGTATAGGGATATTATATCTTCTTTAAGTAACTTACGCAATAGTAACAAATTTTTGGTGTTAGAAACAAAAAATATTATTTTTAATCAGATACATAGGGTAATATGGTAGACCTAAAAATTGATCTATTTGACTTCGACCTAAATCCTCCTTTAATCCTTGCTTCTGGCATTTTAGACCAGACAGCCAAAACTATGAGCCGTATAGCCAGTAAAGGGATGGGAGGGATAGTCACAAAATCGATAGGCAAAGAACCAAGAGAGGGACACCCAAATCCAACAGTGGTAGAATTAGATACCGGACTTTTGAATGCCATGGGACTACCCAATCCAGGTATAGATGAATTTAAAGTTGAATTGAATAAACTTCGGGAAACAGTAGGAGACAAACCGATTATAGGTAGTATATTTGCATCTAATCCTAAAGATTTTGCAGAATTGGCCCAAGAAATGGTGAAAAACGGATCGGATATCATCGAGTTGAATCTAAGCTGTCCGCATGCCGAAGGATATGGAGCCTCTATAGCTTCGGACGATGAAATGATGGTTGAGGTTATCGAGAGAGTCAAAAACACGATTAAAGCACCAGTTTTAACCAAACTACCACCCTCTAATGAGGTCGCTAGAAAGGCAGCTCTTGCAGAAAAAAGTGGCTCCGATGGTATAGTATGTATAAATACAGTCAGGGCGATGGCAATAAATTTTGAGACTAGAACACCGATCCTAGGGAATAAGATAGGAGGATACAGCGGAAAGGGAATAAAACCTATAGGGCTCAGATGCGTATTTGAAGTCCATAAAGAAGTTGATATCCCTATAATTGGATGCGGAGGCATAACTACAGGACGAGATGCATTGGAGTACATTTTAGCTGGAGCCTCTGCACTTCAGATCGGAACTGCTTTTCACGCTCGTGGAAAGGAAGCTCCAAACAGAATAACCAATGAGATGAAGAATTTAATGGAAAAAGAAGATATCAAAGTTTTGGAGAAACTAGTTGGTGAGGCACACACATAAATAAAAGAAGTAAGATTGTGTAGATATGGTGAAATATAATGAAGGAGCCCGATCCTGAGGAGTTCGTGGAACATCAGGATTCAGGTGATTTCACTACGGTATTGACCCACATGTACAGGGCAGAGGTTCAACGGTCCTATAATTGGAGGAATCGACTCGATAGGACTACTGAATGGTCTATAATCCTGCTTTCAGCCCTCACTACATGGACCTTCAGTATACCCGAGAGAAGGCACGAACTGCTTCTCAGTGTCTTAATATTCATGGGAACCCTTCTATGGATAGAGTCGAGAAGATACAGATTTTACAATGTTTGGGCGAGCCGTATAAAAACACTCGAAGAAAATTTTCTGGCTAAAACACTCTCTCCTGACAAAAAAGTAAGTACTAGGAAATGGATGGAAACCCTAGCAAACGATCTAAGAAATCCACGATTCAAGATACCTTTCTGGATCGCTTTGGCGCACCGACTGAGAAGAGTTTACTTCTGGCTTTTTTCTTTGACTATCATGCTGTGGCTGGGAAAGCTCGCGATACATCCAACTCCTGCCCCATCACTTGTAGTGATAATCAATAGAGCATCAATGCTAGCGGTTCCAGGATACATGGTGATTATATTGATAAGTATTTTTTTGACAGGAACAGCTATCCTAGCTGTGTTCGGGTCACAACAGGAACATAAAGGGGTCAAAATAGTCGAAAGAACGGAAATCGATGAGAGTTGGGACAAGATGACATGATCCGACTAAGGAACAACAAAATTATTATCCTTTTGTTCCATTGCAATCTCAAATGGAAATAAAGCGAACCGAATTGATAACGAGAGGTGCAGAAGCCGAAGTTTGGAAAGGACGATGGAAGGACAGAGATATCATCATAAAGAAGAGAGTAAAAAAGAGCTATAGACTCTCAGAACTCGATGAAAAGATAAGGACTATGAGAGTGAGAAAGGAAGCACGTCTTCTTTCTGAGGCTAAAAAGCTAGGTGTCCCCGTTCCTATAATCTACGATCTCAATGAGAAAAAAACGGAGCTAGTAATGCAGTACTTCCACGGGATTAGAGTGATGGATTGTATAGAAGAGGGTATAAATGTAAATCTAGAAAAGATAGGTGAATATATTGGTAAACTGCACGATGATAAATTATCTCACGGGGACCTAACGACTTCAAACATCCTTTACGATGAGGATAAAAACGAATACTGCTTCATCGATTTCAGTTTAGGAGAGAAGGAATCTTCTAATGAATATTTAGGAGTTGACCTACACCTACTAAGGGAGGCGCTTGTTAGCGTTCATGACGATCCTCTAGATCTTTTCCAAAAAGTACTCTTAGGACATAACAGAAGTTGCGATGAACACGAAGAGATAAAACACTGGGTTGAAAAGCTAGAAAGTAGAGGTAGATATAGATGATCGATAAAACTTTGACAGTAGTCACTTCAAACGAAGGAAAATATAAAGAATATCAGGAAAAACTTGGAGATTATTACAGCAAAGTAGAGATGGAAAACGTTGGTTATCCCGAGATCCAAACCGATAAACTCGAAGATGTTGTGGAGTTTGCCCTAGAAGTTTTATCTGAAAAATCCCCATTGATAATCGACGATAGCGGACTTTTTGTAGATTCTTTAAATGGTTTTCCAGGTGTCTATTCTTCATACGTTATGAAGACTATAGGCTGTGGTGGCATCCTTTCTCTGATGAAAGATAAGGAAAATAGAAAATCTAAATTTGAATGCGTCATCGGCTATTTAGGTAAAAAGAAAAAAGTATTCAAAGGGATCTCTAGAGGGAACATAACTAGAGAAAAGAGAGGAAAAGGTGGTTTTGGATATGATCCTATTTTCCGACCCAAAGAGTCAGAGAAAACTTATGCGGAGATGAGCAGCAGTGAAAAAAATCAGATAAGCCATCGTGGCAGGGCTATGGAGAAATTGTTAGATTTTGTTTCCTCTGAATCAACATACTAATCTGACAATATAGAAAGGATCTCTTCTGGTTCCTCAATCACAAAATCTGCTTTTTTAGCTTCCTCACCACCGTAACCATATAATGCACCTATACTTTTCACACTTGCATTTTTCGCTGCTTCGATGTCATGATATCTATCTCCTACCATGATGGCATCGTCGACAGAGAATTCTAACAGCAGTTCTTTTATCCGATCCGCCTTGGATTTGTCCTCAGTATGAGCTTTTATGGATGAGAAATATTTCATGATCGACGTCGTCTTTAACACTTCTTCAATATAATCATACCTTCCGTTAGAACATATCGCTAGTTTATGTCCCCGCTGAGTTAAAGTATTTAACAAGTTTTCTACCCCGTCGTAAAGAGTTGCTTTCATCGGTATCATTTCGCTCTCCTTTTCTGTTATTGCTTTTTTGATGTGATTTCTCTTATCCATTTTTTCCTTTGGTACTAGATTTTCAATTATCTTATCAGTTGGCTCTCCGAACTGATCCAATATCGTTTTCTCTGAAAGCGTTATTCCAAATTTGGAAAATGCCTCTTGGAGAGCGGGAACACTCACTTCTTCCGTCTTATAAAGCGTTCCATCTAAATCGAAAATTATCAATTTGTTACTCATAGATAATCATCTCCTGTGTTCAATCTTCGTTAATATCTGACATGCTTTACATCTTTCGCTCATACAGGGTTCTCCACAGTTCTCGCATCTATCTAATTCGCCTTCGCCCCGGTACTTGTCTCTAACAGGTTCCTTGATCTTCTCATATGAACTCAAAATTGAAAATTTGATACCCGGGGTATTATCCTCTAATTGACCTATCACATCTCTATAGAGACCTCTCAAAGCTGTATCAGCATAAGGACATTCCTGCTCGTGCACATCCATATCAGAAAGTAAAGCGTATAGATACGCCTCCTTTTCAGTCACTTTTCTTAAAGGGTTTATCCTTGGAACTAAACCCTCCTTTACATCGTCATGGGGAGCCAACCTAGCCATGTTTTTCATGTCCGCTCTACAGAAGTTCATCATTATTGTTTGAGCAGTATCATCAAGGTTCAATCCAGTAGCTAATAAATCTAGGTCTGCCTCTTTAGCCATCGTGTTCATCATCCACCTACGGAACACACCACAGACTGAACAAGGCATCCCTAAGTCTTCAATTTCCATCATCTCGTCAAGTGGTAAACCAAATTCTTCCTCATAAGACCTGATCTCGTAATCTATACCCAGTTTTTTATATTCTCTCTCAGCGATCTCTAAACTTTTAGGTCTGTACCCCTGGATCCCTTCATCGATAGTGACCCCATATAACCTGCTGTCTCTTCTTTCCTCTAGTATCTTGTGAAGCATCCTAAGAGCAACGATGCTATCTTTCCCTCCGGAGACAGCCACGCCAATGTTTTTTCCATGGCCTAGATCTACTTGCTTCCTAAATTCTTTGAAGACTTTCGTTTCAAAGAAATCTTTGAAATGCTTTCGGCATAGATGTTCACCGCTATATCTTATGTATATTACCGCTCTCTCTTTACATCGACTGCATTCCATCGGATTGGATTTACCTATTTCGGTATATAAATGTTCGCGAGAGAGAAAAATATCTATTAATTCAAGAAGTGAACTTATTTATAACACTATGATTTTTTCATTCAAACGATAGCATGATAGACGATGTAAAAGTCACACAAAGGATAGTTGATAGGTATTTTGAAGAGTTTTCGGATCATACTGAGGTGGATGTAGCTATAGCTGGTGCCGGACCTGCCGGTCTCGTAGCGGGTAGATATTTGGCAGAAAAAGGGCATCAAGTAGTTATTTTTGAGAGAAAATTATCTCCAGGTGGTGGAATGTGGGGCGGTGGAATGGGTTATCCAGTTGTAGTTGTCCAAGAAAGTTCAGTCGAAGAATTGGAAAAAGTGGGAGTGGATGTGAAAGATACAGGGGAAGGTTATTACACTGCTGATTCTATAAGTGCCGTAGCGAATCTATTATCTTCCGCTATCGATTCAGGAGCTAGAATATTCAATATGGTAACTGTTGAAGACGTCCTTTATGAAGATGAAAGAATCAACGGAGTCGTAATAAATTCATCTCCAATCGAGATTGCCGGTCTACATGTCGATCCCATTACTATAAGAGCGAAAGCAACTATAGACGCTACAGGCCATGATGCCGATGTGTGTACCGTTGTTGAAGAAAAAGCAGGAGAACTGGATACGGAAAAGGGTAAGGTGATCGGTGAAAAGTCCATGTGGGCAGACGTTGGAGAAAAGACCGTTGTTGAAAATACTCAAGAAGTTTTCCCCGGTTTGTGGGTCACCGGAATGTGTGCCAATGCTGTTATGGGCGCCCCGAGGATGGGACCTATTTTCGGAGGCATGCTGCTTTCCGGAAAAAAAGTAGCCGAACTCATAGATTCTGAACTTGGATAAATAGAAGCAGAGGGAACATTTAATATACTATAAATGAAAATTGTTAGAGAGTGTCAAATTATGGTGGAAGAGGTCTCCCCCGAAGGTAAAAGAGAGGAATTCACAAAATTCAAAAGGATGGAATTACCTCGAAACGTTATCGTAGGAAAAGACGCATTAGAAAGTGTGGGGGAAACTTGTGATAGACTGGAATTGAAAAAAAATGCTATCATTATTTGCGATCCGATCACAAGAAAAGTAGCTGGAGAAAGAGTAGGTGAAGTCCTATCTGACTATGATTATGAAGTAGATATTCAGGAGATAACTGAAGCGGATCAA
>CAZRWG010000067.1:0-6495 GCA_964603805.1 uncultured Thermoplasmata archaeon | reverse complement strand
AGCCTATCACTGAAGCGTCGAATCCTTATTCCTCCGCATCTTTTATTTTTTTCAGAGTAGGGACTAAAACCAGATCTTCGTAATAATGGTACTCCACATGTTTAGGTCCGTCTTTGTCTTCAAGAGAAGTAACTTCGACCTCGGTGTTTTCATGTTTACATTCGTTCAATAAATCCTCTATCGGTTCATTGAATTCATCTCCACCCACTGGATTTATCCATAAGATCTTTTTCTCCATAGAATTTTCCTCCTATACCATATAAGTTATACTGAAGATGGATATATATCATTTATGGTTAGTATATTTTAATAAACTATCATTCAAATTTAACGAATTAATTTATAGAAATCGTAGATCCAATCGTATTAAGAATTTTCAGAAAATTGTAAGGTACGAGGTTGGCACGATAACAAATTTTACTCTCACCTGATCAACTTTTATATTTTTATAATAAAATTTAACATTAGTATGTAAAAATTATGCTTTCAACCCCCAATTTATATATATCTTAGATACCATAACAAAAATAGAGTTGAAGGTTACCTTCAACTCTGTTTAGATAGGAGTGTGTATGGATGAGTATTAAAGGAAAATATAGAATAGGTATCGATGTGGGTGGAACATTCACAGACGGTGTTCTAGTACTAGAAGAAGAAGTCGTTGCAAAAACCAAAGATAGAACCACAAGTGATGTGACTACAGGAACGATAAACGTGATAGATAATCTTTTGAATAAGAGTGATGTGGATCCCACCTCGATAGGTATGATCACATTGAGTACGACTCATACCACCAATGCGATAATAGAAAGAAAAGGTCTAGACAAAGTAGGGATCTTACGACTAGCTTTACCTACTGGTTCTGCCATACCGCCGTTGACAGGGTGGCCCGAGGACCTTAAAGAAGCACTCGGTGGAAAAGAGAACGTCGAGATGGTTCCTGGAGGATACAACTATGATGGCGAACCTATATCGGAACTAGACGAAAGCTTGATCAGAGAAAAAGTGAATAAGATGGCTGATTCAGTGGATACTTTTGCGATAACCGGTGTGTTTTCCCCTGTTCGGCCCGACCAAGAGAAGAGGGTTGCTGAGATAATAAGAGAAGAGATAGACGAAAATATCCCGATAACACTTTCAGGAGAGATATCTACTATTTCACTACTAGAGAGAGAAAATTCCGCCATTTTGAACGCTTCTGTTATCTCGGTGATGAATCGTGCCATCAATGCTATAGAAGATGCTATGGATAGTAGAGATATAGATGCAGAGCTTTTCATCATGCAGAACGACGGCAGCGTGATAAAAGGAGATCAAGCTACTAATTATCCTATTTTTACTTTAGCTAGTGGTCCAGCGGCAAGTATTAGAGGCGCTGTATTCCTGACCAATATCACAGATGGAGCTTTAGTCGATGTTGGAGGTACCTCTACTGATGTAGGATATATGGTAGATGGATTCCCTAGAGAATCGATGATGACTGTCGAGATCGGTGGCGTAAAAACGAACATTCGAGCACCTGATCTGACATCTATACCGCTTGGAGGCGGTACTATTATAGAAACAGAAGGTGAAGATGTAAAGAAACTTGGACCTGAAAGCGTCGCCCTTGATCTTCAACGACTAGCTAAATCATATGGCGGTCCTATGACCACCGTGCACGATATCGCAGTTGCTAAAGGGAGATTGGATGAGGATCTTTCCATCTTCAGCACACCTTATGCTACAGACCCGGAAAAAGCTAAGAATATCCCCTCTAAGATCGTGAATGAGGCTTGGAAATTGATCAAAGAGAGAGTAGAGAAAACCATCGATGAGATGAAAACAGATCCGGAAGATATTCCAGCCATATTGGTGGGTGGTGGGTCTACCGTTGTACCTAAGGAATTTAAAGGTACCACGAAAGTTCACGAATCCGAACATTCGGAGGTCGCTGGAGCATTAGGAGCTACGTTAGCTGAGATCGCCGCATACGCCGAGAACGTGGTCGATCTTGAAAAACGGGACAGACAAGAGGCCATAGACGAAACCATCGAGATGGCTAAAAACAACGTAGAAAAGAACGGTGGAGACCCTGAAGCAGCAGACGTTTTAGACATCCAAGAGGTACCTTTCTCATATATGCCAGGTGAGAGAGAGAAGATCCGAGTGAAAGTAAAATCCAAATTTAAAGGACTATGAGTGAGAGGTGGATGATATGACAAAAAAAGATATGAAAAATGATCCGTACGAGATAATAGATGAATGGGGAGTTTCCGAACCCGACTATCAAGTAATCGATGAGAAAGCGATTGAAAGGATAACTTTAGGCGCTAATATTTTAGCTACTGGTGGCGGCGGAGATCCAGAGATTGGTTTAAAATGGGCCAAGAACGTTCTCGAAGAAGGTAAAGACATAGTTATGGTCCAACCAGAAGCTGTTCCCGATGATGTACAGCTGGCATGTGCCGCTACGTTAGGTGCGCCGGTTGTCTTGACTGAAAAGCCACCTGCTAAAGAGAATACTAGACTCATATTTGAAAAGATGGAGGATTACCTAGAAAGACCGATAGATGCTACGTTCCCCATAGAGTGTGGTGGAGTCAATTCCCCGATAGGTTATGCGGTCGGAGGCGATTTTGGTCTTCCTGTTATAGATGTTGACGGCATGAACAGAGCTTTTCCAGAACTTCAGATGACAACTTTTGCTACGCAGGGTGTGCCAGCAACGCCTGTAGTGACCATTGACGATCATCACCATTGCTGCATAGTTGATATGGGCGAAAAGAATAAAGTCGCAGAGGACATAGTAAGGAACATCGCAATGAAATATGGGGGTATATCCTGGATCGGTTGCTACCCGATGAAGGGTAAAGAATTGAAGGAAACAGGTGTTCTTCATTCACAAAGTCTAGCCTGGAATCTGGGAAAGACCGTGATGGAAGCCCGAAAAGAACATGAAGACCCGATAGAGAGCATACTTGAATTCTTGGAAGAAGATAGAGGTATTCCTGGAGCCCATATATTCACCGGTAAAGTAATGGACATCAACCGTGAATTTGGTTCAGAGACAACCCATGGATTCTCTATGGGAAGAGTAACACTAGAAGGTATTGAGGAATACGAAGGTCAGGAAGCACATTTAGAGTTCCAGAACGAGTGGTTGGTCGCTAAGATAGACGATGAGGTAAAATGTTTACCTCCCGACATGATCGCTCTTCTAGATCCAGAAACGGGCGAACCGATAAGGACCGATCTGATCAGGTACGGCTACAGGGTAAAGATGATCGTCATGCCAGCACATGAGAACATGCGGACCCCTGAAGGGATAGAGACCTTCGGTCCTAGATATTTTGGATTTGATGAGGATTATACCCCTGTAGAAAAATTGCTGGGGGTAGATAATGATGAGTGAGATCGATATCGAAGGATTGGATGAAAGTGCTTTGGAAATAGTTAAGCTCATAGATGAAGAACCAAGGATATCTAGAGACGAACTCGTAAAAAAGTTGGATCTGAGCGAACATGAAGTCGATGAGAAAATAGATGGTTTAACGGAAGATGACATCGTCATAAGGATGACGATGACTGCAAATTCTTCCATGGAATCGAGAGTCCCTAAAAAGGTCTTCATGTTGAATCCTGAGAAAAAATCCGAAGTGCAGGAGTTTCTAAAATGAGTAAAACCACTGATGGCTTCGATCATCCCGGTAGAGTTCAGACTCTAAGAGAGAAAATGGATGCAAAGGAGATCGACCTTACAGTACTTTATGAAAGAGCTAATGTCAGATATTTTGCAGGATGGAGACAGAACACAACCAGTTTCTCTATTCTTTTTATTACTCAAGATGACTTGATTTATTTTGTACCCCAACTTGACAAAAATGCGGTAGATAAAGAATGTTGGATACCTTCCTCCCAGACCTACGTAATACCGGAAAACCCTGCAAAAAAATTCAAAGATCTGATCGACGGTAAAAATCGAACTATCGAAAATATTGGTATCGAATCCGAAACAATACTCAACTCTCGATTGAAAAATATCGAGAAGAACTTCGATTGTGAAATCTCCGATGTTCAACCTCTAATAAATTCCATGAGGATTAGGAAGACAAAAGAGGAACAGAAGAATATCAGAGAAGGAGCTTTGGCATTGAGTGAAGTGATTAGCGAGATAGTAGATTTGGCCGAAGAAGGTATGAAAGAAAAAGAGCTCACCGCTGAAGCTAAAAAGTTGATGGACGTAGCAGGAGGAGAAACTTACTCGTTTGAACCCTTCGCGATGTCTGGAGAAAACTCATGGTTACCACACAGGACATCTACAGAAAAAAGAATACGGAAAGGAGAATTCATCCTGATAGATATGGGGCTGATATGGAATGGTTATGCGACTGACATAACTAGAACTTTTATATTGGGTGAAGCTGACGATAATCAAGAAGATTTTTTCGATGTCGCTTATGAAGCTCAAAAGGAAGCAAAAAAGATGGTCAAACCTGGTGTGAAAGCGAAAAAAGTTCACGAAAGGGCCGAAAAAATCTTTGAAGAGTATGGATTGTCGGAATATTTTCCACATCTCACGGGGCATGGTATAGGACTTGAAACTCATGAAGGTCCCATTTTGGATGAAAAACAGAACGTCGAATTGAAATCGGGAATGGTAGTAACAGTAGAACCGGGTATTTACAAAAAGGGGATCGGTGGCGCTAGGGTTGAAGACATGCTCCTAGTCACGGAAGATGGTCACGAAGAGCTTACTACCGCAGAGCGGAAATTAGTTTGAAAAACCCTCGAGGTGAATCAGATGAAAGAAGATTTAATGAAAGTGATAAAAAGAAGGAGAAGTATTAGAGATTATAAAGACGAAAAGATCTCTGAAGAAAGCATCAAGACGCTTTTGGAAGCGGCAAGATGGGCACCTAGTGGAAGCAATATACAGGCGTGGAGAATATACGTCGTAAGAGGAGATAAGCTAGAATCGATAAAGAAATTTTCACCTGGACTCCTTTCGAATCCGCCGATCATATTTGTTTTATGCGCTGATGTTGAAGAGGCGGAGGATAAAGGAGGAAAACTCTCTAAGGATGTTCTTACAAAGATGGATATCGCTATAGCTGCTCAAAACATTTGTCTCCAAGCCGCTTCAATGGATCTTGGTACCTGCTATATCGGTTCCTTCAACAAGAAAGCTACAAAAGAGATACTTGAACTTCCAGATCATCATGTCCCCGAGTTGATACTGACTATTGGTAAACCGAAAAAAATACCAGATCCTCCGAAAAGAAAGAGTTTAGATGAATTGACCAGGTGGGTGGAATGATGAGTGAAGAAGATGATAGTGAAAAACCGATCTTCTTCGATCTATTTTGCTACATGTCTTCTTCAGCTAGTGGATTAGTGGACGAGCCTAAACTCTACGGACCTCTGAGACTTCTTGAAACCATGGAGAGGATAATAGATGTGTTGGAAGATAACGAAATGTCTAATGAATTCTACAGCGAGTTGAAGAAAGAGATAAAGGAAAACAAGTACACCGTTATGCAGGACGAAGAAAAGTTTATCGAGTCTTTAGACGAAATAGTGAAGATGTTGGCAAAGAAAGAAAAAGAGTTTTTAGACGATCGATAGACAAAAACCGTTAATAATTTTTCTTTTTTAGTTCTACCCACTTCTCATCTCGATACCTTTCACATCATATTCGAACTCTCTTTCCTCTTGCTCAACTTCTTCGACATCGTATTCCACATCATCTACACCATGTACCAGATGGCATGCAACAAAATGATCATCTTGTACTTCGACCAGTTTAGGCTCTTTTTCTATACACCTTTCTTCTTTAAAGGGACATCTAGTGTGGAATTTGCATCCGGAAGGGAGGTCCATAGCACTCGGTATTTCGCCTCGAGCTTTAAGGTCCGGTTTTAACTTTTCTTCTTCCTCCGTAGTAGTTGGGAATGAACCTAACAATACTTTAGTGTAAGGATGTAGAGGTGTTTCGAAAAATACTTGGGAGTCTGCGACCTCAAAAAATCTTCCTAAGTACATGATAGCTACTCTATCGGCGATATTTCTCATCAATCCGAGATCGTGAGTGATGAAAAGATATGACATGTTGTATTCATCCTGAAGATCGATCAAAATGTTCATTATCTTTGCCTGTATCGATACATCTAAAGCAGATGTTGGTTCGTCTAAAACAACAAAAGATGGATCTGTCGCGATTGCCCTGGCGATGGCCACAGCTTGCTTTTCTCCCTGTCCTAGATCGTTGGGTCTCCTATACATGAATCTTTCAGGGTCTAAATCTACTGTTTCAAGGAGTTGGTAGACTTCCTTAGCCATCTCCTTTTTCCCGTCCACCATATCATGTATTCTTAGAGGAAGGCCGACAATGTCTAAAACTGTTTTTGTCGGATTCAATGATCCACCAGGATCTTGAAATACCATGTTCATATCTCTTTTTATTGCCTTTGAACGTTTGGCGCTTGGAGTAGATATATCATGTTCTCGAAATGA
>CAZRWG010000066.1:0-6602 GCA_964603805.1 uncultured Thermoplasmata archaeon | reverse complement strand
ATAGAGATGGCGGAGAAGTTCAAAGAAAAAGTTGAACAAAAAGGATAAATAGCAATTATCACTAATCCAAAAGCGAAACCCGACTTAGCTCAGTTTGGCTACGAGGAACTTGTTCCTCTCACTCGCCAACTGTAAGTTGGCTCATAGAGCGGGAGACTTTATACGCAAATACCCCGACTTAGCTCAGTTTGGCTAGAGCGGGTGACTGTAGTTGGTATTTATACTTGGGCCTATCCTGGCCTAACATCACCCGCGGAAATCACCAAGCCCCCGGTTCAAATCCGGGAGTCGGGACCATTTATCCTTTTTTCTTATTGAAAATCGAGTAAACAGCGACAGAAACTATCACGGCAGGAATTCCAAATATCATCCTAAATCCAGGAACATACCAACCATTTTCAGATACTATCCTCCCTTCGGTTTCCATCCTAACATTGTCGAAATCATCTTGCAGTTCAAGATCACCACCTCTCCATCTTAGATAATAGTAGAAATCTTCCAGATGGCCTTCCTCTCCATCGTCCACCCAGGTCGTGAAGCGTAAAGCATCTCGAAAATAAAATTGATCATTCACTGGATCAATATTGACCCATCCACCCGATCCGTTTTCCGACACAAATTTTGTTCTTATCCAGCCGTGTCCTCCCCATCTTTGACCGCCTCGATCATATAAGACGCCGAGCTCCATCCATGTAGGTATACCGACAGCTCGCGATAGAGAAGCGTAAAGGAAAGATTGCTCGTCACAATCTCCAGTACCGCTGTCTAGTACCCAAATCGCATGTTTGGGTAAAAGCCCAGGTCTGCCGAGCTCGTACTCGATATTGTCATTTATCCAATCATAAATAGCTCTAGATTTATCGTATACATTGTCCTCTCCTTCAACGATTTCTTCAGCGAGTTCTTGGATCCTAGAATGATTAGGTTGAATCATCCAATCAACCTCTCCATCGTCATTCCTATCATCGTTAAGCTGCCACTGATCCTTATTATACTGGTCTTTCAAATCCTCTGATATATCTTCGATCGTTCCTGATTCCTCTCCTGAATAATCCCAAGAAACAGTAGTAGTTCTTACAGAATAATCGATCCGTATATCTTCTGATCCATAAGCGCTGATTTCACGGTCCCACGATTTCCATTCAGACCCGTATTTGCGATGAAAATCAGGCTCAATATTCCAACTCATTTCATCTATATACTGGATGTTATTTTCAGGTATATCATAAGGTACTGCTAATGTCAGATTATAATCTAAAGAGCCAGCTCCAACATTATCAAGACTAATTCTTCTTCTTATAGAGTAATCCGCTTCTTCAGGATATACTCTTCCGAGACCCCAAGGTCCGTAAAAGAAATCCATAATAGGCCCCAAAAATAACGCTGATAAGATCAAAAAAGCGATTAACAAAACTATCACTCTTTGGATATAAGAAGTTCCTTCTTCTGTCCTCCTTTTCTCTCGACTAGCGTTTCTTCCATCCGATCTTTTACTATAAGAATTATCTTCCGTCTCTTCCATCGTACAAAATAAGTCCTCGGTTTTATATAATGATTAGGTACTATTCGACTTTTTGACTTCTTCTATCTTATCCTCTATAACTTCTGGAAATATCTCATTATAAAGGTACAAGATCAAAAAGCTTCCATAAATGAATCCTATCAGCAAAATCGCAAAGGAACCTAAGATCTGTTCGTATCCGAAAGTCCAGACGAACGTCATCAAAAATGCATGAAATCCTCCTAAAAGTAAAGCTCTACCAAAATATCTCCAAAACTCCCCTAGTGTGCTTCCATAGCCTATTATACCTCCTGTAGAGGCACCGACGAAAGTGTAGTTGCAAGAAATCAAAAATACAAACAACATTGTTGTAATATCTAGAGATATCAAGGCAGCTGAGTAGGCGAACGTGAAGACCATCATAGCTGCTATACCGGTTCCAAACGCCAATCCGTAAAAAGAAGAATCGTAATTTAATCTGAAAGGTTTTTGGATCATCGCGAAGAGTTTTATGGTCTCCACTAGGAGTACGATCCCGAATGCCCATAATATGTCATCTAAGGGAAAATATAGTGAAAAAAACCCTACAAACATTCCTACAGCGAGTCCGATTAAAACCATAAAAAGAGCTTTATTAGCTTTAAAATATCTCTCGAACTCACCTAGAAAATAGTAAAGTACGATCAATGCAGGGATAAATACGACTATCCCCAATATTGTGGGTGGACTAAACATGAATGCAATAATTAAAGATGGATCTCTTCAACGGTATGATATTCAGGACCGGTTTCCTTTAAAATACTTTTCTTTAGAGTCAATCGATCTACACTCCAGGTCGTAAAATCTTCCTCCTCATATTTTTCAATTGTACTTTTCAGTTTTTCTTTATTCTTTCCCCCTTTAACTCTAGCTACTGTGATATGTGGAGAAAATTCTCTATCATCTCTCTCAAATCCCAACGGAACCAGTTCTTCCTCAACTCTATGAGCGATATCAGATAAAAGATCAAACTCTTCGTTCTCCGAGGTTTGAGTCTCCTCAGATGATACTTCAGATCCTATCCAAACGACCTTCATGAAGCCTAGATGTGGAAATGCACCAGTACCTTTCAAATCGATCTTGAAGGGATCATACGGCTCTAAAGCGAATCCAGTTTTATCGACGATCTCATCGACTATATCCTCTTCAGTGTCCCCTAGGAATTTGACAGTCATGTGTAATTGGTTGGGATCTACCATGTTGAGAGGTGCCCCAGTTCTCTCCAGTTCGTCAATGAACTCAAGCATTTTTTCCGTTGGCTCTACGTCTATAGAGATGAATCCTCTAAATGTCATGGGTTCCTATCATAAAGGCCTTTCTTAATTTTTTCGGGAATTTACACTTAATTTTCTATTATTTTTAAATAATATCCACCTAACATTTATATCGGAAACGTACTTGAAGGGACTAAAAGGTGTCAAAAGATGTCAAGAGGAGACAGAGCAAATGATGAGATACGTAACACTTCCATAGAACCTGGCTATCTCGAGAATCCAAAGGGATCTGCACTGATAGAGACCGGGAAGACCAAAGTTATTTGTACAGTCATGGTGGAAGAATCCCTTCCGCCTTGGATCAATGATGAGGAGGCAGATCACGGATGGTTGACCGCCAAATATGGTATGCTGCCCGGAAGCGGAGAAGAGAGAATCAGAAGAGAGAGAAAAGGAGCAAGAGGTAGAACTAAAGAGATCCAAAGATTGATAGGAAGAAGTCTGAGAGCAGGGATAGATCTCGAGAAAGTAGGGGCAAGAACTCTATGGATAGACTGTGACGTCCTACAAGCCGACGGTGGAACAAGGACTGCCTCTATAACTGGTGCTTGGGTCGCCTTGAAATTAGCTGTCCAGAAGATGATCGAAGATGGAGACATAGAAGAAGATCCGATGAAAAGACAAGTAGCAGCTACTAGCGTAGGCATCGTAGCGGACGAAGAACGATTGGATCTTTGTTATGAGGATGATTTTAACGCGGACGTAGATATGAACGTGGTTATGGACCATGAAGAAAACTTCATTGAAATCCAGGCTACTGGAGAAGAAGCAGTTTTCACTAGAAAACAACATGATAAACTTTTAGATCTTGCTGAAAAAGGGATAAAAGAACTGATGGAGATACAGAAAAAAGCATTAGAGTGAGATTTCAAATTGATATTCTAAAACTTTTTCCTTCTTTTTCCACATAATCGAACAATCTATCATAGATCTCATGTGAAGAGAGCGTTTCCGTATCGCACACTATTATTAGTTTTCTTTTCGCCCTGGTCAAGCTGACGTTCAATCTTCTTAAATCTCTCAAAAATCCTATGACCGCTTTCTCATTACTTCTAGTAAGGGACAATACGATCACTTCTTTTTCTCTTCCCTGAAACCCATCTACAGTATCCACTTCTAATCCTTCTTGCTCCACTTTTTCTCTTATCAAATCTGCCTGGTCTTTGTAAGGAGTGATTATCCCTATATCCGTAGCCTTCAATCCTAAATCAATGTATCGAGCAGCAAAATTTTCAGCAAGAACAGCCTCTCCCGGATTTTCTTTAGAAGTCGAACATGCTCTAGTCCTTTCAGGCATCTCTCCTTGGGTATCCACCAAGACTAAAGGTACACCAAGATCAAGGATCACTTCAAATTTCCCTTCAACTTTTCCTTCGACTAAATCTTCCAAAGTATGTTCTTTAACCGTCTCGTCCGCGATCAGTTTTCCATCGTAAAATTCATCCGCAGAAAATCTCATTATCTTTTCGTGCATCCTGTACTGGACATTCAGCAAACTTTTCACATCCTCCCCATAAAGAGCGATCAATCTCTCGAACATCGTTTCATCTAAACCTTCATCCTTAGCTTTTTCATTCAAAATGGTAGGAGGTAGTTGTTTGTGATCTCCTGCCATGATGAGTTTCTCCGCCTTGATCGAAGGGACCAAACATGAAGGCTCCGTGGCTTGAGTAGCCTCGTCGATAACACAAAGGTCGAACTCTTCCTCTTCTAAAGCCTGTGATGCAGAGGAGGAATTGGTTGAACAAACCACATCTGCTTTATCCAAAACTTCTCCTACAGCCTTTTTTTCGAGATCATCGATCTTTTCAAAAAGTTCGTCCACCTCTTCCTGTATCTCTAGTGATTTAGCCATCTCTTTCATCTTGTTAGGTGGTATACCTCTGCTCCCTTTACCTTTCTCAGCTAAACTTTTTATCGCCTCGTTGCTGAGACCTCTTCTCCACCGACCGCTTGGATATGTGTATCTATCCTGCTCATCTTTCAGCTCTAAAGCTCTTTCTCTAAGCTCCTGTGCCTTTTGATACGTGTCATTTTTTTCCAAAATATAATCTAAAGTGTGCTCTCGAAGCACTGGAGTAACTCTAGCTGGATGACCGACTCGAACAACTTCTCTACCTCTCGAGACCAAATGCTCAACTAGATTATCGACAGCAACATTTGAATCCGCACATGCCAATATCTCTTTACCTTTTTCGATTGACTGCTCTATTATCTCTACGGAGGTGACCGTCTTTCCAGTCCCTGGAGGCCCATGTACAAGATGTAATTCCTCAGAATCAAGAGCTTTTTTCACAGCTTCCTTCTGACTTTCATTCAGTTCTCTATTGCAAAAATAGACCTTCTCACTAGGATCAAAGTGTCTCTCTTTTCCTTCTAGAAGTGTCTCTATCAATCTCCTTTTCTTTCCTTCCAAATCTTCAATACTCTTTAGAGCATCTAACATCCTCTGATATGTGATATCGTTCACATAAAGATCGATTCGGACCTTATCATACATCCAGTCTGGAGGTCTATCATCGAATGCTGCTTTTAAAGAATATCCGGTTTTTTCAGTGACCGTACCGCAAGGATTATCATCAGATAGAGGTTCGTTTTTACTGATTCGTACCAGGTCTCCAACGCTAATTTCTGTCTCAGGGAGTCCATCTTTCCTGACAAACTTCACTAAGAATTTTCCTCCCAAGCCCGTGCCCTCATCTCTAGCACGGGCGTTCAAAATTGCTCTACCTTCCTTCTGTCTTTCCCATCCAGAGAGTTGTTTCATCTCTCTTTCGTGTCTCTCCATCTCTTCCTGTCTCTCAAGTTCTACCAATTCTCTAAAGTGCTCTACATACTCTTCAACCGAATATTCTTTCCGAGTTATCGATTCAGGGCTACCTGGCTCTACTATACTGAGATCTTCTGGTCTCGACATGATGTGCTCCAAATCAAGGATTGTAATTTAACTCTTATCCCTTTTTCTATCTATTAGTAATCATGTATTATACCAAAAATTATTTTAGAAATTTGATTACTCGCAGTTTGATGGAAAGAAATGAGATAGGAAAGTTCCTATTAGGCCTCGGAAGCTGCGTAGCGGGAATCGAAATTGTTTTTCTTTGGAGACTATTATTTTTCCCTGGCGGGATCGGACTTCTTTTGATAGGGATATATCTCATTTCGATTTCAAAAGAACCCTGGAAAGAATCAGTAAAAAGCTTTCTTCCCTTCAGACCTGGAAATCTATTCAGATTCCCAAGATTACCCTACTTTCAAACCGGCACTATGGTTCTACTTCTTCTAGGTTCTTTTTTCATCGTACTACCTACAGGATATGTAGGATTTATCCTTATATTGCTAGGCCTAGCTGTCTCTCAATCTATACTGACAATCTCTAAAAAGAATATCAAAGATGAATCTAAAATATTGATGGTATTAGAATTTCAGATTTTCATATTTTTCTCAACTTTCCTATATGTGAATTTTGATGAATTTTATTTCCTAAGCCAAGGACCTGACTATATTTCGTCTTTCTTTCTATTCATAGCATGGTTTTTACAATTCCTATATATGTATTTTAAAATCTTTAAGTGAAAATCATCGGAAAAATCAAATAGGTTTTGGTTGCTTTTATCAACGATGTTGGATAGGTACAGAGCTATCTTAGAAGGTGAGATCGAACCATATTACATCCAGGCGAAAAGACAAAGTGATGAGAAAAACTTTTTAGGTCTCAACCAGGAGGAATTGTGGGAAGAAATCGACGAATATAGAAGAGAGAATAAAATACCTCCTTTAGATTTGAA
>CAZRWG010000065.1:3281-6705 GCA_964603805.1 uncultured Thermoplasmata archaeon | reverse complement strand
GTACTTTCTTCATCTTCTATATTTTCTTCCTCTTCTAGAGCTTCTTCTTTTTCCTCTATAATCTCTTCCAACTCTTCTTCTGAGACTTCATCCTCTTCATTTTTATATCTCGAGACTATATCGTTGTAGAGTTCTTCGGATATCTCACCGTCAGCCAATCTTTCGTCTAGTTTTCTTAACAACTCTTCATCTTCAGTGATGATACAACACCTCTTCTTTATTCACTACTGGTTACCGAAGAAATCTCTTAGCATCGGATGCATCTCCATCATCTGCTCTTTGCCTATCTGTTCGTACAATTCGGTTAGTATAGAAACCGCTAAGAACAGACTGATACCTGTAGCTCCACCAACGGAACCAAGTAAATCAGACCCGGCACCTACAATCCCTATAAACAATCCACTAAAGGTCGTCACCGTCGGGATGTATCTTTTCAATACTCTTCTCAAAACACGGGGATCTCTTCTAAAACCTGGTATTTGCATCCCGCTATCCTGTATCTGGTCAGCGACAGACTCCGCGTCCATGTTCGTTGTCTGAACCCAGAACTTGGCGAACAGAACACAAGTTATAGCCATGAACAGCATATGTCCCATGACACGGGCCATCACTGCAAGTTTTGAGTGTCTCCATGTCACACCTTCTGGAGAGAGCATATGCTCATACCTTTCGGATATTATAGGTAATAACCATCCCTGTATGCCTTCAGGGGCGTTCAAATACCATACCGCACCGCTTATAGGTTCAGTAGTCCCTTCTTGGAAAACTCCTAGCCATTCCTGTCCACCTAAAAGTGGAAAATTCTGGAAGGTCGGATTAGTATAAAATAACATTGAGAACAGATTTATATTAGCTAGAAGGGCATGTGCTAAAATTATCGGTATCACCGAAGCATAGATCAGCTTTATCGGATATCTGCCTCTCGCGCCTCTAGCTCTACCGTGAGCAAGGGGGAGTTCTATCCTACTCCCTTGAATATATGCAACTATCAATAATATTAATATTGTAAAGATTAGCCCCATCACTGGATTTGGTGGTCCTATGATCAAACCTTCTAGTTCGCCGCCAGCGAGTTCTGCAGCGGAATGATGACGTATCGTATGGATCGTTCTTGGTATAGTTCCAGCTGGCACATCTCCTTCCATCCCCGGAGCCGATTCCCAATTGAAAAGACCCGTAAACAATCCCTGGGCAACACCAGCAACGATGAACAAACTTATACCGCTACCGACACCCCATTTAGATACGACCTCATCCATCAAAAAGATGAAATAACCGCCTATGAACAGCTGAAGTATAATTAAAATTCTTGCGACTAAAAGACCTCGACCGGCAAAATAAGTACCGAGCATGGACACAAAAGCATCTGAAGGAACGAGATATCCATAGACCTGAGGAACCGCCTGTATGAGTAGCATTATTATTACTAGGAACTTCTGAGTGTTCTGGAAGACTGCTTTATCGTCTGGATCTTTCATATCTAGATCAACGATCTCCGCTCCCTGGAAGAGCTGCATGATAATTGATGCATTAACGATAGGCATTATTCCCAAATGAACTATTGAACCCATCTCACCAGCAAATATTGCTCTAAATTGTTCAAATAAGTCAATTGAAGCTTCTCGGCTAAGCCCATAAATCATCACATTAGTCATCACAAAATATAGGACTAAAACAAGGATTAGCCATACCATCTTTCGACGGAAGTGAACATGACCTTCTGGTCTCTTCACCGCGGGCATCCTGTCGATAATAGGTTTCAGTTTATATAGCCGACTTTTCTCCTTATCTGCCATACAGATCACATTTCAGAATTGTCTATGAGTTCTCCTCCAGCATCTTCTATCTTTTTTTCCGCTTTTTCACTAGATTTTGATACTTTAATCTTCATCTCCTTAGTCGGTTTTCCTCTGCTCAAAAGCTTATCGAAACCAGCCTCGTCAAGATCAATTTCGTATCCGGAGTCCTCTTCTTTTGCAAAACCTAGTTCTATCAACTGGTCTAACATCTCTTCAACTTGATATATATTTATCACTTCGTCTTCTTCTATTAATTTTTGTGGCCGGGTGAATCCTTTCGGTCCGAAATAATCAGGATCATCTTTCACCAGTGATTTCCACTTGTGTTTTCCTAATCCAGCGTTACCTCTACCACCTCTTTCACCGGCACCTCTTCCGTGTTTAATACCACGACCGTGAGTCCGTGAACCTCTATTCTTCTTCTTTTTCTTTTTCCCCATGTTTATCAGCCTCTTCCTGAATATTTTCGGGACCTAACATATTATGTATCAAAGAGTTTATTTCGCTTCCACGATATCCTAATGCTCCACCGGTATTATAAGGTTTTTTGGTGCTTCTATACCCGCCGGCTGGAGGATGCAACCTGAAAACTTTATCTAAACCGTCGATTTCATCTAAAGTTATGTTATTGGAAACTACATCTTGAGCTAATTCTTCTATGTCCGAATAAGAGGTTTTCTCTTCCATCTTTTCTTCTAATTCGGCCTTTTCTAAACCTGATTTACTTTCCAAAAGCTCCACTAGCGTGTCTGTATCGATTTCCCCCCAAGTGATTTTATCTTTAACCTTATCCAACATCCCTTCATAGGCAGATCTTTCCGGGATAACTGTACAGTGATTTACGGAGTTCAATCGAAGCATCTTAAGCGTGTCCTTCATCCTTTGGTTCTTATCTCGTGAACTTTTCAATCTTATAACAGCATAAGCCATGATCATCCCTCCTGCTGGGATGTCTCTTCCTTATGGATCCCTTCAACTATTCCCAGTTCTTGTGCTTGATCTTTTCTGACTCTCATCTCTGCAGTCTTTTTCATCGCGTTGAAAACGGCGAGGGCATAATTCACCGTAGTCCTGGTCTTACCTTTCGAAAAACCCCACACATCTTCTACTCCAGCTCTCTCCAAAATAGATTTAGCCGTCTCACCGACAGCTAGACCTATACCTGAAGGTGCAGGTTTTAATACTATCTTCACAGAGCCAGCTTGACCATCGACTTCAAAAGGAACAGTATGAGGATTTCCACATCCGCATTCCCAGGAACCACATCCTCTTCTTATCCTTACCATATTCAACTTAGCGTTATCCATACATTTCCTGATAGTCGGACCAACTTCTTTTCCCTTTGCAGTTCCTACTCCAACGTAACCGTCATGATTTCCAATAACAGTAGTTACAGTGAATCTGACTCTTCTGCCCGAATCAGTCATCCTTTGGACCATATTTACATCAAGTACATCATCATCCAAATCAGGAAATAAAGCATCGACGATTTCAGGTTCTTTTAAAGGAAGTCTTTGTTCTAAAGCTTCTTCCATGCTGGTAATCTCTCCTCGTTTTACTTTTCTACCCAGTCTTGTTTTAGGTTCCCAACCATTCATCATAACTCCTCCAATTTAGATTTGACT
>CAZRWG010000065.1:0-3271 GCA_964603805.1 uncultured Thermoplasmata archaeon | reverse complement strand
ATTTTTCAACCGTATTATCATCCATATGCTCGCCTTTTATTCGATCATCTTCTGGTAAAACCTCTGGATCGTGCGGTACTGAAATACCTGCATCTAATATTCCATTAAGTGTAGAGAACAATTTTCCTCCTTTCTCCGGATAGTTTAAACCGATATCCAGAACAGCCTCCTCAATTCCTTTTTCAATAGCTCTTTTTCCAGCAAGATAGCCAACGAGATAAGCGGCAGGAATATTAGACCCGTAACCTTCCCAACCCAATTCGTTAAGATTTTGACTGGAAGCGGAAGCCTCTACTTCATCACCATCTCTATCATACCGTATGAACTGAACTCGTATATGCTTATTAGAAGGTCTTACTACAGCTCTTACCTTCCCTGACTTCAGCAATTTCAATCTCTGCCTATAATCTGTTTTCCCCTCTCTCCTTCTTTTGAGGGGCATCCTGTATCTAGTACCTTCAGCCATCTTCATTCACCTTTTTAATCTCGTAATCTTCATCTATATGACCTTCCATCTGTAGATGGAGTACCATATCTGAGGTGTCCTCAAAGGACCCACCTTTCGATTTATTGTAAAACTCACGATAAGTAGTACGGTCTATCAAACCATTATCTCGCATCTTTTTCAGTTCCCTCCTCATAGCACGAATCCTGTTTTTCCAGCTGTCTTTAGAAGATTGTCTTGCATTTTTTGTACCACTTCTTTTTCCATAACCTTTCCTCCGACCTTTAGCTTTCTGACCTTTTTTATAGTTGATTCTAGCTCTAGAGTTACCCTCTTTTGGTTTCTTTTGGATTACACCTCGATTGATGAGTTCTCTCACTTCTTCTCTAGTTATCGCTTCTATAACTTCGTCTACCATCGTATCGTCTATCCACACTCGGTCTTTACCGCAATCGAGGATTTCTGCTGCCAATCTTTTCTGATATTTAACATCCATGAATATCACCTTATGATGTGGGATTTAACACTCTAATATCATTCTCTTCCGCTTTCTCTTCTATCTTCAATCTTTTCCTCATCCCTACGCCGTGAGCCACTCTAATCGCTTGTTTGTCAGGATCGATATCGTCTAGATCATCTGGATTGTGGACCAAGACCTCCTCAAATCCAGATGGGTGTAGACCTCTTACTTTTTCAGGTGAGCGGAAACCCACTTTTACGTTAGAGGGCCTATATTTTTTGTTTTGTCTTGCCTGAGAGTGAAGACCTCGTGGTTTTCTCCAAACATCTTTATCTAATTTCGATCTGTAGTACCACTCTTGATGATTAAAGCTCGGTCTATTCTCCTTGATCTTCTCTCTTTTCTTCAACATCTCTTCGGTCTCTTCATCCAGATCTGGTTTTTTCTTTACTTCGTAATCCTCATCATCTTCTGTCATATTTATTCACCTTTTCAACTCAAGGGCTTACCAGCTTTTTCGGTTATGTAGATCCCGTCTTGGAAGACTCTTGGATCCGACTTAGATATCTTCGTTGTGGATTCTATATTAGCCGCAGTCTGAGCAACAGCTTCTTTGTCCGGACCACTCACTGTTACCTCATTTCCATCTATTTTAGCTTCAGTCGATCCAACAATCTTAGCTATTCGAGGTTTGTTTTCTCCTACGAAATTTTTGATAACAACTTTATCTTGTTCAGCGGTAACTTCCATAGGAAAATGGGAGTACAAGATCTTTAATTTGTAAACGAAATCTTCCTGCGCACCTTTAATCATATTTTCAATATGAGACTTATAAGTTTTCTGCAAGGCCCTTTCCTTCTTACTCGGTCGGTCGACTCTCAAAATTACTTCGTCTTCCTCTATTTCTATATTGATGGTAGGATGGGTGAATCTTTTTACGACCTCACCATTTTCACCAGATACTTTAAGCTCATCCTTGTGCTTTTCAACCGAAACGTTTTCCGGTATCTCTATCCTTTCCTCAGATTCTAATTCTATTGGCATGATAATCCCTCAATAAACGTAGGCTAACAATTTTCCTCCTGCTCCTTTGCTCTTCGCTTCAGAATGATCCATAACACCTCTATTGGTTGTCAGTATCAAAACACCAAAGTCCTGAGCTGGAAGATACCTAGACTCGTAATTTTCGATATCGGCATTCTTAACCGACCATCGAGGTTTGATCACTTTACATTTGTTAATATTACCATTCAAAACGACATTATAAGTGCCCCCTCTTCCATCTTCCATATATTCGAATCTTTTGAGGTAGCCGTTCTCCTGCATAACTCTAAGAACCCGGCCTATTAGTTTAGAGGCGGGTTTTATCTCGCATTCTAACTTTCCGTTCTGTTCTGCGTTGTTTATCTTTGATAACGCGTCATTCAATGGGTCATGTTTCATCTTTTTCACCTCAAGAGTGTTTTTTGAAACCTAAATCTTCTGCGATCTCGCGGAAACATTGCCTGCAAACATGCAGACCATATCTTCGTATTATGCCACGTTTCCGACCACAGCGTCTACAGCCTTTTTTTCTTCCATAATCTTTCTCCGGCTTTAGACCTTCTTCTTCGCTCATTCTTCATGCACCTCCAAGTCGAAAGCTTTCTCCATAAAGTTTATCGCTTCTTCTTTGGTCATTTTGTGCTCCTCAGGGATACTTTTAGACTTCTTTCTCCTATGTTTTATCCTCTGGCCTTTCCTGCCAATCTCGACTGAAATATTCATACCGAAAACTCCTATCTCCGGATCATACGTAGCCTCCTCAAAATCAGTATAATCGCCTATACCAAAATTCAAATTACCATGTTCATCAAATCTACTTGAAGGGAGACTATTTTCTTTAACCCAAAAGGCCTTATTCAAAAAGTCATAAGCTTTCTTTTTTCTCAAAGTGACTTTACAACCTATAGGCTCTCCTTCCCTTATCCCTAACTCCGCATTTGTGGTTTCAGCGATTGTTTCTACAGGCTGCTGGTCCGTCAGCATCTCTAGAACATTGAACGCTTTTCTAAGTCTTTCTCCGCCTTGACCAACCCCTATGTTCACAACACACTTTACAAGACGTGGCTTTCTCATAGAATTATCATATTTCATACTATCCCTACCTCCGGTATCTCTATTATTGGCTGGTCTTTTCCGATGATAAAGGCATATTCTTCTATAGTGGTAATACCAGATTCAAAATGAATAAAGTTGGGCTGTGGTCCTTTAACCACTTCGTACTCTTTTATAGTCCCTAGTTCTCCGATATGTTCTCCACCAGTAGCTATCGCCATCTTTCCTTTACCGAACTCAAAACTTTCTAGAATCTTTCTGGAGGGTAA
>CAZRWG010000064.1:0-6709 GCA_964603805.1 uncultured Thermoplasmata archaeon | reverse complement strand
AATTAAAGGGAGAATGAGGAACACTGTGAACGGAAAAAACAAGGTCCGGTCTAAAGGCAATCAGTTTTCTCACTAGAGAAAACTGATTTCTATATTTGGAGATTAAATCCGGAAGGCAACTCTCCTGATTAGACCCGTAAAAACTATACTTGATGTTTGAACCTTGTAGATATTTTTTATTCAACTCATCATACCTAACTAAACACAAAACCTTATGTCCTCGATCTAAGAGCTCGTTATGTAAGTTTTCAAAGAAATCCATATGATGAGGATGAATAACCAAAGGCGATACCTTCATGATCTTGTTTACATCTTCATGAAATATAAATCTAATCCGTATTAAAGTTTAAATCAATTTAGATTGAATCGGAAAAGATTTTAAGTTTGATATCAATCCTTGAATATGAGAGAGTTTCTATTGTATTCTAGAAATGGTGTAACTTCTCCCGATTTCAATTTAAAAGATCTTCCAGGAAGTGGAGGAAGGATGGATCTGATCTGTAGAAGCATAATTTCAGCGCTCTGGCTTTCAAACGATATGAGAGAAGATACCAAAATAAAGATTTGTCTAAATGGACCACCTGATCCACCTTTGAGCATTTGCTTCGATGGATCGAACTTAAAAAAGTTATCCCCTGACGAGAGAAGTATTGCCATTTGGTTGAAAAAATGTTTGAAATACAAAGATCTCGCAAACGACTTTTGGATGGAAACTCATGACGGAATCTTTATCTCAAAGCAAGATTTTTATGGATTGTTAGACGAAATAAGAAATTATGGACTGTACTTACTTCACAGAGAAGGTGAAGATATCAAGGAAGTTAAAATCGAGGAAGATTCAGCCTTTATATTAGGGGACAATATCGGCCTTCCTAACGATATCTTGGAAAGATGTAGAGAACGCGGTGAGAAAAAAATTTCTGTAGGGCCTAAAGAATACTTTACATCTCAATCGATTACTTTGGTCCATAATGAGATAGATAGGATAGAAAAAAACTCAAAATCTAAAAAGGGTTAAATCCAGAAGATCACATTTCTTATTACTGCTTTTCCTTGATTGATATTTATACCTAAGATAAAAAATATATTTTCTAATTAAGAGGTAGACTTTCAACAAAATCTATTTATATCTTATAGGAAAAAGAGATTCCAATGTTATGGTTATTTGTGATAGGGATAACTTTCTCGACGGTATTCCTAGCGGAGTTCGGCGATAAAAGTCAATTGATGACTATATCATTCGCTTCTAAATACGATAACATGACAGTCTTTGCGGGCATCTTTTCAGGGATCACTATTGTAACTATATTGGCTGTAGCTGTCGGCACTATCCTCTTTCAGCTGATACCTGTTACTCTCGTAAAGATAATCGCATCCCTGATATTCGTATCGTTCGGTATTTACACTCTATTTTACGAAAATAATATGAAAATGAAAATCAAAAAAAAGAAAGGAAGAGTCCTTTGGAGTTCTTTCATTTTTTCTATATTTGCCGAATTAGGAGATAAAACACAACTCGCGATCATAGCGTTAGCAGCCCGATATGCTTCACCTTTTTCAGTACTTATCGGAGCTCTTATAGGAATGGCTACAATCATAGGGATAAGCGTCATCCTTGGATCTAAGTTAGGAGATATTGTGGAAAGCAAAATATTAGATTTGGTTGCGGGTTTGCTTTTTGTGGGCCTAGGTTTAATCTTTCTCTTAGAAGCGCTTTTCATTGGATAAGTAAAAAATATGCCTTGCGGTTTTACCCTTACTATGTCCCGATGGGAAAAAAAGGATTCTCGAAAGATCGCTGAATCGACTCTTTTCACACTCAGGGAAGATGATGTGGTTCTACCGGATGGCACTGAAAAAACTTATACCATGCTAGATTTGCCAGATTTTGCAGGAGTTTTGACTTTTGCTAATGAAGAGGTGATATTGATCAAAAACTATAGATATCCTATCGATCAAAAAGTCATCGAACTTCCAGCAGGTTTCATAGATGAAGGGGAGACTCCGGAGGACGCTGCAAAGAGAGAGCTTGAGGAGGAAACAGGTTATGTTCTCAAAAATTGCGAAAAATTATGTGAATATCATCCTATTGCGAGTCTAAACGACCAGAAGGCACATCTTTTTTTGGGAGAAGCTGAAAAAGATGGGGAAATGAATCACGATAAAGGAGAAGATATTGAAGTTATCACATTCCCTATCAAGAAAGTCTATGAAATGTTGAATAACAATGAAATAACCCATCCTCATACAGTTATCGCATTATATAAAGCGAAAAAGAAACTTATTAAAGAGGGTTGAATAATCTGATAAATTTTTTCGTTATGCCTCCTTATCTGGAATTCGACCGAAACTTCTATATGATTAAATCTATTCATATAATGTAGAAATATCTCGAGAAGCAGGAGGATTTCGATAATGGAAATACCAGCCGGTAAAAGGATATTGACCTCTTTGGGGGGAGAAGAGCCTTTAAAAAAGCTGATCGAGGAAGTAAAAAGACGTAATATCGACGGATACATGAAAATCATCTTTGAGAAAGATGATTCTCAATTTGAAGGAAAGATTGTTTTCAAAAATGCTATTCCTTTTGCGGCGGATCTAAAAAGACCTGGCGGGAAATTCAAAGGAAGAGAGGCTTTAAATGAAATAGCTAAGCTTTCTTCTAAAGAGGATACCGTCTTAGAACTTTATTCGTATTCTCATTCAACTTCAAATTTTTATCTCGACCAAATCATTTCTAAATTTGAAGATTGTGAGTTTTCCGAAAAAGTCGATATCGATCTTATTTTAGAATTGAGCTCTAGCAAACAAGATGTTTCTGAAACAGGTAGAGCGAACAGGACGAAATTAAATTATGAATCTAAATCTGAAATCTTGGATGATGAACCATCCGTCGAAAACTTGGCCCGAACCCAGAATTTGGAGGAAGAAACAAAAATCCAAATGGAGTCGGAAAAAGAAGTAAAGGAATTGTTAAGAAAACTTTTGAGAAAAGAAAAAGGACTTGAAAGTAAGGAAAATAGATTGAAAAATTTTGAAAAAGAACTCGAAGGATGGGAAGAAGAGCTTGAGAAAAAAAGCTCTAAAATGAAAAATTTAGAAAAAAAACGAGAAGAAATCGAAAAAGAAAGGAACTTGTTAGAAAGAAAAAAAGAGGAAATAGAGAGGAAAAAACAAGAATTGGATGAAAGAGAAAGAAAAACCCAAAAAAGAGAAGAAAATCTAGAACAAATCAAACAAAGCATCGGAAAACAAGAAAAAAAACTAAAATCTGGATTGGCCGAAAAAGAAAAGAAAAGAGAAAGTCTCGAAGAGATGAGAGAAAAAATCGAATCCGAAAAAGACGATCTACAGGAAAAACGAAGGAGATTAGAGCAGAGGGAAACAGAAATAGAAGAAATCGAAAAAGAATTAGAAAGGGAGAAAGAGAAAACGGAAGAAAAACGACGGGAACTGGAGAAAAAAGAAAAAGAACAAAACAAAAAAGAGCAGGAAATAAAAGAAAAAGAAGAAATGTTTGAAGAATATGAAAAAAATCTCGAACAAAAAGAAAATAAATTGGATATCCAAGAAACAAAATTGGAAGGATGGGAAGAACAACTCCAGGAAACAAAAAATAGTATTGAGGAAGAAAAAGAAGAATTAAAAGAGAGAGAATCAGAAATAATAGAAACGAAAGATGAGCTCAATAGTTGGGAAGAAAAATTATCTGAACTAGAAAAAGAATTAGAGGTAGAGAAGAACTCTTTAGAAAGAATGAAGAGCGAATTAGAGACAAAAGAAGAACAATTGGATGAACGTTCTAAATCTCTGCGAAATAAGGAAGAAACATTAGAAGAAAAGAAGAAAAAACAGGATCTTAGAGAGACTGAATTAGAAGGATGGGAGGAACAGCTTTCTGAAAAGGACGAAAAACTCGAAGAAAGGGCTGAGGATCTCACACAACAAGAAAAAGAAATCCAAAAGGAAAGAGGAAAACTCGATGAATATAAGAATGAATTAGAAAACGAAAGAGAAAAGCTCGAAAGTATAGAAAAGGATTTGGAAAAAAGAGAGAAGTCTGTTGAAGAAATGAAAGAGGAATTAGAATATTGGCAAAATGAACTAGAGAATAAAGAAAATGAAGTTTCAAGAAAGAAACAAAATATGGATATATTGGAAACAAAACTCGAAGGATGGGAAACAGATCTGAATAATAGGGAAGAAAATCTTAGTGAAAGATCAGAGAGATTAGATAAGAGAGAAGAGACCTTAATCGAAACAAAAACGGATTTAAATGTGTGGGAAGAAAAATTGATCGAGTATGAGGATTTATTGGAAGAGAGATTTGATAAGATCCAAGAAGTGGAAGATACTATTGAAAGGAGAGAGGATAAGCTGGACATTTGGCAAGAAGAATTAGGAAATATTGAACAGAGGCTAGACGAGAGACATTCAGAGATGGAAAAACGTGAAGAAAAATTAGGTGCTAGGGAAGAAAAAATACAGGATAGAGAAGAAGAACTCGATGAAAAAGAGAAAACGCTCAAAGACAGAGAAGAGGAATTAGATACTAAAAGGGAAAATATTGAAGAAAGAGAAGCAGATGTTGAAGATGAAAAAGAAAGAGTTCAGAAGAGAGAAGAGAAAATCGATTCTATTGAGAAAAAATTAGATGAAAGAGAAAAAATGTTAGATAGGGTTGAGAAAAAAATCGAAAAGAGAGAAGAAGATATGGGGAGATGGGCCCAAGCCATAGAAGAAATGGAAAATAACTTGGACAATGAGCATTCAAGGTTGACAAATTGGGAAAAAGAACTTGAAGAGAAAGAAAATGAACTAGAAAATAAAGAGATAAGATTAGATGAACAAAAAAATCGATTAGAAGAGAAAGAGGAACACTTATCCGATAAAGATGAAAAATTAGAAGAAAAAGAGAAAGGACTTAATCTGGTAGAAGATTCTCTCGAAAGATGGGAGGATACTTTAATTGATTTAGAGGATTATATAAATGAAAGGGGAAATAGTCTAGACTCATACCAGAATGTTTTAGATAATCGAGATAAACAACTTTCTAATCGGGAAGAAGAACTTCAAAACAAAATTGATGAAATAGAGAACAGGGAAGAAGAACTGAACAATAAACAAGACGAATTAGAAGAGATGGAAAACGAATTGCAAAAACGAAAAAATAATCTCGATATGAGAGAAGTCAAAAACGAGGGATGGGAAAGCCAGTTGGAACAAAAAGCGGATAAATTGAAAAATAAAACCAGAGAAATCGAAAAAAGAGAAAGTGAATTAGCAAATTTAAAAGAGGAAATAGAAAATAGAGAAAAGAAATTAGAGAAAAGAAGTCAGGAATTAGATGATTTGAAAACTGATCTTATTGAAAAAGAAAATGGATTAGTAGAGCTTGAAAATGAACTCGATGAGAGAAAATCTAAGATAAAAGAGAAGGAAGAACATTTGAAAAAATTAGAAACAGAAATCGAGAGTGAAAAAGACAATCTAGAGAAAAGGGAAAATGAACTAGAGAGCCTAGAAGAAGAACTCAAAGATAAAGAACAACAACTCCAGGAAAAAGAAGAAAAATTGAATGAACTTGATGACGAAATAGAAGATAGAAAAGAAGAACTAGATGAAAGAGAAAATGAATTACAAACACTAGCTGATGATTTAAGTGAAAAAGAGGAACAACTTAAAGAGAAAGAAAATGACTTGAAAGGATTGGAAACTGAACTAGAAGAGAGGAAAGAAGAACTTGAAGAGAAAGAGGTTGACCTCCAATCTCTCGAAGACGAATTGGAGGAAAGAAAAGATCAGCTTGAAGGCAAAGAAAAGGAACTTGAGGATTTGGAAGATGAAATAGAAGATAGAAAAGAAAATATAGATGAAAGAGAAAATGAATTAAAATCATTAGAAGATAATTTAGCAAACAAGGAAGAACAATTAAAAGAACTAGAGAATGATATAAAAAGTAGAGAAAATAATCTCGATGAAAGAGAAACAGAACTTCAATCATTAGAAGATGAACTAAGCGATAAAGAACAACAACTCCAGGAAAAAGAAGAACAGTTGAATAAACTTGAAGAAGAACTAGAAGAAAGGAAAGAAGAACTCGAAGAAAAAGAAGTTGATCTCCAATCACTCGAAGACGAATTAGAGGAAAGGAAAGATCAGCTTGAAGGTAAAGAAAAGGAACTGGTAGATTTAGAAGACGAAATAGTAAAGAAAAAAGAAGATCTAAAAGAAAAAGAAGATGAATTAGAATCACTTAAAAATGAATTGGGTGATAAAGAGGAACAGCTAAAAGAAAAAGAAGATGAATTAAATGAAGTAGAAAATGAAATAAAGAACAGAAAAGACACTCTTGATGAAAAAGAAGAAGAATTGCAATCTTTGAAAGACAAATTGGATAATAAAGATGAGCAGGTCCAGGAAAAAGAAAAAGAATTGAAAGACTTAGAAGATAATATCGAAAACAAACAAGAAAGTTTAGATGAAAAAGAAAGTGAATTAGAGGAACTTGAAGACGAACTTAGCGAGAAAAAAGAAGAACTAGAAGTGGTTGAAAACGATATTGAAAGTAAAAAGAACGCTCTAGAAGAAAATGAAAGTGATTTACAATCTCTAGAGGAAAAACTAAGCGATAAAGAAAATCAGCTCGAAAATAAGGAGAAAAAATTGGATGAACTTGAGGACAACATCGAAAACAGAAAAGATAGTT
>CAZRWG010000063.1:0-6751 GCA_964603805.1 uncultured Thermoplasmata archaeon | reverse complement strand
CAATGTATCTAGATAGATTGAATGGACTTTACTTTTTGGGCGTAGGAATAGTTACTCCGATGGTAGCTCTTTATTCTCACAATTATATGAAACATAGACTAACTTCTATGCGAGAGAATGGAAATGATGTTCCTTCATCAGGCATATTCTATTTTTCTTATACTATATTTTCAGTAGCAATGCTTGGATTTTTAGTCACCACCAATCTAATTTTACAATACGTGTTCTTGAATATAACAGTGATGAGTTCTTTTCTTTTGATATTGCTTTATGGGCACGGGGATAAGAAACGTACCGCTAACATGTATCTGATTTGGTCAATGATTGGTGGCTCAATTTTTTTGCTTGGAATAATTGGTCTTGGTTTGCAGGTAGGGACTTTTGATCTAGTTGATATGGAGTCCCTCGAACTAAATTTGGGGATGGGGGCGGGTTTGCCTCTTTTGATTCCATTTTTAATCTTCTTTGGTATGTGCATAAAAAAAGCTCTTTTTGGTGTTCATGTTTGGCTCCCTCATGCCCATGCTGAAGCCCCGGCTCCAGTTTCAGCTCTGCTTTCACCTAACTTGATTGGCATATCGGGATATGCGATGATAAGAGTTGTCCTAGATATTTTTCCTACACAATTTGAAGAGATGTCGATTTTCTTTTTGATTTTCGCCTTCGTTACTATGGTTTACGGTGGATTAAATGCTATTGCACAGGATGATTTGAAGCGTTTACTCGCTTACGCATCTATCTCTCAAATGGGGTGGGTGGTATTTGGTATAGCGACCATGACTAATGAAGGAATGATGGGAGGGGTCCTGCTTTTCGTTAAACATTCCATAAGTCTGTCTGTACTATTCATGGGCGCAGGTATTTTAGTTGAAAAATATGATGGGTTGAGAGATATCTCAAATATGGGTGAACTCTTAAATCTCCATCCAGTACTTTCTAGCCTGATGCTGATAGGTTTTTTGACCCTAGTGGGTTCTCCCTTAACCTTGGGTTTTTGGGGGAAAACATTGATTTTTAGCGGAGCGATAAAGATGCCTGTAGTTACTGGTCCATTTACCTTCATACTAGTCGCTCTTGCTATTGTTTTTGCTGGGGGAATAACAGCAGCTTATGCTTTCATAACAATGAAAAGGATGTTCTTCGGTATGTTTAAAGCAGATATGGACCCTATATCGATTGGCTGGTCTACATCCACCATTCCAATGGCAGTAATCGCGTCTATAGGCATCTTTCTTTTTTTTATCCCTACCTCATTATTCGGACCTGCAGAACCACCAAGTTTATCTGTCCTGACAATAGAAGGGTTGATGTTCTTGACCGCTTATCTCGGCGCCTACACTCTCTTTTCAGGTTCTTTACGATATTTCCTCGTGCTTTTTTCTCATAAAGTTGAAAACGAGATCATAGACAGGTTTTTCCATAGAAGGATGATATCATGGATTAAAAGAGCAGATAAGGCTCTTGAAGATGCTCATCCTGCGGATTTCACTACTTATATCCTTTGGCTGATGATAGGATTTGTTGGAGTTATATTGACTGTACTCTTTTTATGAAGTGCGCTAATACACTTCACTGTTCGTACACTTACTTCACCGAAGATATAAATATGATATTTTCGGTTAAACCGCTTATAGCAACGTTATATAAAATCCTTTAAAAAAATAGTAAGGATTGCTTTATAGGTGTTATAGAATGGAGAAAGATAACGTATTGGTATTACAAATTATTCCACTTTTCATCTCTAATTTATGCAATCTTGTACATTCAATAGTAGATAAAATAGCTATCCTTAATGAATTATCGTTATCTTTCATTGAAAAAAAATATTCCGAGAGTAGCGCTGTCGATCATATGCAAAGGAGAAAACCATGACGTGGAATACTATAGTTACCGCTAGTCCCGCCTTGATTCTAGCTATGCCTCTTTTATTCGCTTTTTTGATAGCTCTTCTAGGAAGATTTTTTGAAAAGTCTATCGAGGTGTTGTTCGCCTGCGCACTCATCTTAACATCTTTCTTTGTTGGTGTTATGGCCTTCGAAGTTTTAACTGCAGAGAGCTGGTCATACGTTTTTGGGGCTGAACAACCGCATCCTGAAAACGTTACTTCATTCTTTAGAATTATTTTTGTAGCGGACGGATTTTCCGTTTTAGCAACTATAACCATCGCTATAATTGCGGTTGTTGCGGGCATTTATTCTTACGGATACATGAAAAAGGAAACTGCTCTAAACAAATACTACTCTCTATTCCTGCTAACATGGGTCGGGATCAACGGGATGGTTTTAACCAATGATATATTCAATATGTTCGTCTGGTTCGAAGTCACGACTATGGCTTCCTGCGCACTCGTAGCCTTTCAGAATTACAGGGAGAAAAGCATCGAGGCCGCATTAAAATATCTTCTTTTGAGCGTGATAGGTGGTCTCTTCTTCTTATTCTCTATAGGTTTGCTCTACGGTCAACATGGTGTCTTAAATCTTGAGCTTCTTTCTGAAAATATTACCGGGAGTTACAATGATAGACTCGCTGTCGGCATTATAATTGTAGTTTTTGCCATGAAATCCAGTAGCGTTCCTTTCCATCTTTGGACACCAGATGTATACGGAGAATCTCCAGGACCTATCTCTCCATTCATGGCAGTGACGAGTATGGGATTTCTATTCGCTCTGTTTAGATTACTATTCACTAGTTTTGCAGGTGCGATCTCACCTCAGATTATCGGTATGGTCGTCATGTTACTTGGAATCATATCTATGGTTGTTGGCGTCATGATGGCGTTCGCTCAGAAAGACCTAAGAAGATTGTTAGCCTATCTTTCAATTTCTCAGATAGGGTATATTATGCTTGTTGTTGGGCTTGGAATTGCAACCCTGAATACTGTCAGTTATGAAGAATTTGGTTCTCTGGCGATCACTGGCGGTCTCTTCCACATGATAAATGATATAGTCTATAAAGCCCTACTCTTTCTCTCGATCATTAGTATTGTGCACATCACGGGTATAAGGAATAAAGAGGATCTCAGTGGTCTCGCCTATAAGATGCCCTACCTTTCTTTCTTTTTTCTACTCGGTGCTTTATCTATTTCGGGAGTTCCTCCTTTTGCTGGGTTCTATTCTAAATTCATTATATACAAATCTACCTTCTTGTTCCATCCACTCCTAGGTTTATTCGCTGCAGTGATGAGTATCATTATTTTGGTGATTATGGCGAAGTTGTTCTCCGAGGTTTTCCTTGGGTCCAAAGAAGAGCGATCAGAAAAAAGAATCCCTACGACAATGTTCGTAGGTATGACGATACTTGCAATTCTCATTATAGCGTTTTCAATTATGCCTCATATAATAGTCTCAGAGATCGTTACTCCGGCAGTGGAATCTTTAACAGGATTATTTTAGAAAGTTAAAGATCTCTAAAGGCACTTTCCAAATCTTCCTTAAGGTCTTCGGGTTCTTCTATACCTATCGACAGGCGGATAAGATTGTCTTTGATACCAACTTCTTCTCTCTTCTCTCTTGGTACGGAAGCATGTGTCATCAGAGCTGGAATTTCAGCTAAAGACTCTACGCCGCCAAGACTTTCAGCTAAATGAAATATGTCTAGGTCTTCAATGAATTTCTTTGCTTCTTTTAATTCGCCGTTTATCTCGAAAGAAAGCATGCCTCCGAATCCATCCATCTGTTTTCTCGCAAGTTCGTACTGTGGATTTGAGTCTAGACCGGGATAGTAGATTTTTTCTACCTTTGGATGTTCTTCAAGATATTTAGCTATCTCTTTAGCGTTTTTTTCATGCGCTTCCATCCGGAGTTTCAAAGACTTAATACCTCGCATGACTAACCAAGAGTTGAACGGAGAAAGGATAGCTCCAGCGGCGTTCTGATTGAATTTCATTTCTTCATACAGTTCTTCGTTATCGGTCACTACCGCTCCTCCTACCACATCCGAGTGGCCGCCCATATATTTGGTTAAGCTGTGGACAACTAAGTCCGCTCCGAGTTCTAAAGGCCTCTGGAAATAAGGCGTAGCGAATGTATTGTCAACAACCACCTCTATGTCCTCTTGATGAGCTATTTTCGATATCTTCTCAATATCAGAAAGTTTCATGAGTGGATTCGTTGGTGATTCCAACCAAATTAGTTCAGTGTTTTTCTTTATATTATCATCTATATTTTTTGGGTCTGTTGCATCTACATAATCAAACTCTAATCCAAAATTGGTCATCACCTTGTCGAAGAGCCTTTTAGTTCCACCGTAAAGATCATCGAAGGCTAAAACATGATCGCTTTCCTCAAGAAGAGACATCAATATGTTTTGTTCTGCTGCCATGCCCGAAGCAAAAGCTAATCCATAATTTCCATTCTCCAACGAGGCTATCTTTCTCTCTAATTTATCTCTTGTAGGATTGCTAGTCCTCGAATAAACGTGGCCCTTATCCATCTCATCAAGATTTTTTTTAGCAAAAGTTGTAGTAAGATTAATAGGTGCTATAACGTCTCCAGATTCGGTATCTTCAGGATCTTCCGCTTCATGTATACTACGAGTCGAAAAACCATTTTTTTTCATTTTAATTCCTCCAAAATCTTTTCGTCGTCAGTTTCAAGACCTTTTTCCTCCATCCAATCGTCGTCATAGAGCCTTGTAAGGTAATTACGCCCGGTGTCTGGTAAAATCACGAGCGCATTTTTATCACTGATATCGTTTTGCTTTAAGTACTTTATCGCTCCAACAATAGCGCTGCCTGAAGAACCTCCTGCCATTATCCCTTCCTCTCGCGCTAAGAACCGTGTCATAGAAAAAGATGATTGGTCATCGGTCTTCACTATTTCGTCTATTACTTCTAAATCAAGAGTCTTAGGGATTAGATCTTCACCTATCCCTTCGGTCAGATAAGTCTCTGCCTTTTTCTTTGCCTCTTCTTCGTCCATGCCGTTCTTAACTAGACTTATAATCGATCCCTCAGGATCGACACCGATGATCTTAATGTCGATATTTTCTTGTAGATGATTACCGATTCCAGAGATAGTTCCTCCGGTACCTAAACCTGCAAAAAAGTAATCTAATTTGTTACCCATCTGACTGACTATTTCAGGTCCAGTGTTTTTTCTATGAGCTAAAGGGTTATACTCGTTCTCATACTGATTCGGTAGGTGAGCATTTTTTGACGAGTTAACTTTTTTGTTCAATATTTTCCTCAATTCTTCTATCCGATCTTCGTCTACCAATTTTTGTACAAACTCTGTTATATTTTCAAGATCTTGATCGTCGATGATTTTTTCTTTTTCCCATATCAGGTTCCTTACCACTTCTGCTACACTATAATAGGAGTTCGGGTCTTCTGGAGCTACATCGGTCGGAGTCCTAATGACATTTCCACCGTGAGCTTTTAAGAGCAGTTCCTTCTCCTTGCTCATTTTAGATGGCATTGTGAATACGGTCTTGTATCCGTTCAAACTCGATGCTATGGCGATCCCTACTCCAGTGTTGCCAGAAGTTGGTTCGATTATCACGCCTCCCTTTTCGATCTTTTCCTCTTTTTTTGCACCTTCTACCATCGAAATTCCGATCCTATCCTTTATGCTTCCTCCTGGGTTTAGATATTCTATCTTAGCATACAGATCGGATTCCAACTCAAAAAAATCGATGAGGTTGGATAATTTGACTATTGGTGTATTTCCGATTGTCTCTGATATGTCCTTTTTTACCGTAAGTTTTTTCTGATTATTGTTATTTTCCATATTATCCACTACATCAATCTTATCGCATTATAACTATGTTATATTAACACGCATATATAGGTTATGGTTAACAGATGCTTCTATAATTCAATCTAAAGCTACTCCGCTAGGAGAAATTTGTTGTGACAAAATACTGTTCTCGATAACTACTATTAGCAAAGCTTTAAAAAGTGGAAATCACTAAATATAACATAGTTATATTACTGATTTGTGTGCTTTGAAATCCGAATGTTAGTCCAATCGAGGCAAAATTCGTAGGTGATTTAAATTAGTTCAAGTGAAGTAAAAAGGATATATGAAAGGAGAGCTATCGATTATGAAGATTTTGTGATCCCATGTAAAATTTGTCAATACAATATGCTTATAGACATCTTGAACCTTGAAGGAGATGAACAAGGCGTAGACATAGGGTGCGGACCGGGTGAACTCACCTGCATGATCGCTGAGAATTTAGATGAAGGAAAGATGTTGGGTATCGATTTATCTTCTAATATGGTTGATATCGCATCGGAAAAAGCCCAAAAAAGAGGTATACAGAACGTGAACTTCATCGCAAGGGACTACCTAGAACTAGAATATGAAAATCAATTCGATATCTGTGTCAGTTCTTATCTCTTTCATTGGCTTTCTGATCCCATTTCCTTAATACGGTGGGCTAAGCAAGTATTGAAAAAAGACGGTAAATTAGGTCTGATTTCTCCATCTCCTGAGTGGTATAAGGAAGTCCAGGACGCATACCAGGCTGTAATGGAACATTACAATGTAAAATCAGAAGAGATCATTGGGAAGAATATGTACTTACAGAGCGATATTGAGGAATATCTTGAAAAAGAAGGGTTTGATATTCAAGTTTCTAATGAATTTTGCTTTCGAGAGAACATCGACGTTGAATCTTGTTTGAAAAGAATAGATGCAAAAAGTGATATGACTTACTTTAATAAACTCCCAATAGAGGTTAAAAAAGACGCATTGAAGATGTTTTTCGAAGAATTGAAAGAGAATACAGAAGAACTTATCACTAC
>CAZRWG010000062.1:0-6774 GCA_964603805.1 uncultured Thermoplasmata archaeon | reverse complement strand
GATATCTGTTCTTCTTCCCAAGGAGTCAATTCGCATAGTTTTTCTTTATTTCCCTCTCGGAGTAATTTCAAAAGCAGAGGAGAACCCTTTGTAAACATCATTATTCTCTCAAGCGCATCTTCTTCTATATCTTTATCGAGGATCTTTTTTGCCTCTTCTTGACCAAGGCGTGATATCTTCAATTCTTCGACGATGCCTTCTTCTACATGTTCTGTTCGATAAAATCTCTCGTATACAGGTGTTCCTTCCCTTCCAGTAACTATCATCTTTAAAGGATCGTTCTTCTCGATCCGTTCTAAAAATCCATTTAAAAAGCTTACAACTTCGCTTTCTATCTGGTAATAATCGTCGAATACAACTAAGGCTTTTTGGGACGAGAGATCATCTATGATTTTTTCAGATTCTGAACCTATCTTTTCTAGAAAGTTGGAAAATTTATCTTTTATCCTCTCCTTAGTTTTTCCTTCTAAGCTGATCCATAACACGTGTCTTTCTTGTAAGTCATCTATGAACTTTGCTGCCAATGTAGATGCACCATGACCTTTTCGACCAAGAACAACCATTACTGAGTTATTCCCCTCAATCCATTCATTCATCTTTTCTAATTCTTTTTCACGCCCGTAAAATTCTTCTATATCAGGGATATTTTCAAGCATCTTGACGGGTTCAAAGATTCCTTCTTTTTGTAAATCTACCTTTTTTTCCTCTTTATCCTCTAGAATTGATATACATTTTAGTAAGTCCAATTCTCCGTTCGTTTCATCTTCTACCTTAGAAAGATTTACTGTCCATTCATCGTCTCCTTGTATAAGTTGAAGCGAGATCTCAGAAAGCCCATCTAAAATCCTGTCTGCTATCGCCAAACCTTGAGAAGTCAAAGTATAAGTTTTCATCTTCCTATCGTGCCCTTCAACAGGGGCTAATCTTTCTTTGACCAAGTTTTGCTCAGAAAGAGATCGTATCACTCTAGAAAGATGTGTTCTCGAGATCCCAACGTTTTTGGATATACCTTTCTGAGTGATATCTTCTTGTTTTTCTTCTCTTTCATCTTGATGCTGATGATCTCTCAGATACAGCAGAATTTTCTGTTTATATGTCAGCGAGGAGGGTTCAATCATACCTTTCAAAGCATAATTACGAACTTGCCCTATAATTTTTTCTTTCTTTAACCGCTCAAAACCTAATCTTACAGGTGTTTTTAATGTATTCTTCTTTTCTTTCACCCAAAATCTCTTCTAGGTATCCCTGTCTTTCGGGCATATATTCTTCTCTCAAAAGATCGAACATCACCCAATCGATCCTTTTGCCAAATACATATCCACTTTTTCGAGCTCTTCCTGTTTCCTTAAAACCAAGGTCTTTAAGGACGGTTTGGGCTCTCTTATTGAACGATGCGCTCCGGGCACTTAACCGGTCATAATTTTTCTGGAAAAAGAGCATCTCGCATAAACCCATTGTTATTTCTCTCCCTATACCTTTGTTCCATTCTTCCGGTTCTCCGATATAAGTCCCCAAATTGGCATTCTTAACGCTTTTAGACCTATCTCTATAACTAGCTATCCCGATTTTTTTATCATCTTCTTTTTTTTCCAGGATGAACTGCTGTTTATCATCATTTTCCATATACTCTTCAAATTCCTCTTCTATATCCTGAGTGTTTTTGAAAACCAAAGGCTGCGCTCGTGCATATAGAGTAACTTTGAAAGTATTTTCCCACTTCTCTAAAAATGAGAGATCATCCCTTGTTAGCGCTCTGAATCTGATACGACCAATTTCGAACATCTATAAATTTCCTCCCAAACATCGGCAATTCAATACTCTCTCCAGGTATGATTACACTCTGTACATCTGTATATCCTGGTCTCGGGTTCATCTGCAGCTCTCGTTTGCTCCAAACGCCAGAAAGCTTGATTGTTATCACAATTCGGGCATCTTACTTTGGTTTTTGGAAGGGTATCCAACTCCTCCTCTATAACTACCGTCTCACGTTCTTCTTTTTGAGAACTGACTATATTATTGTCATCCTCATCTTTCTTTTTTGTCAGTCCACACTTTTTGCAAACCCATTCCTCGCCTGAAGGTTTCATCAATGCACCACAATCCGGACAGAACATCGTTTTTCACGCCTTTGTAGGTAATCCGGTTCGATATAAAGTTTATGCGACTATGATAATAAATCGGCTGCTTTTTCTCTATCGATCTCTAGAGCTTCGAGCATGTAATTCAAGGATTTTCTGAGAATTATATCTTCGCCTGCCTGTTCCACGTATTCCTCCATCATGATCGGAGCCTTGAACCTGTATCCTACAGCTAGATCCGATAAATAGTGGTGTTTATTATCAGGGTCTAAATCAGCAGCTTTCCTGTAATGTTCCTCAGCTTTCTCGAACTTCCCTATATCTATACAAAAACCGCCTGCCGATTGTCTATAAAAAGGATTATCATTCAGTTCTATCGCTTTTTCGTAGTCCTCTAAGATCTCATCACTCTCTATTTCATTTAAGCCTAAGGAAGCTTCAGCTCTACCGAAGCGAGCTTGAGCTTCGGTTTTTTCGTCTAGGTCCTCATCGAGAACCTCAGAGAATTTCTCATAGGCTTCTTCATATTCGAACCTATTGAGTAGAGTTTCCGCTTCCTCCAATAGTGCTTCAACGTCTGCCATGTTTTGTCCTCATAATTCTTAAGAAAAACGTCCAAATAAATGTTTCTACTCGCGTCATTGAGTTTCGGCTTTTACATCAGACAGATACTCCTCCATTTTTTCAACAGCGGTTTCTTTTTTTGAAGGATAACTTTCTACCCGAGCCCTAATTCTGATGCTGTTTCCTCCACTCGTTAAAACAGATTCTCCCTGGTAGGCCTCGCCTTTATCTATACGGAAAAAAAAATTGCACCTCTCGTCTATCCTCTTACCTAATTCTTTTTGAAGTTTTTGAATAACTTTTTCGGGTAGATTCTTAAAAAAATCATCCATCTCTCTGTTCTTAGATATCTTACCCTCAAGTATTTTGATCGGATTTCCGTAATAGCCTTCAGCCTCCGATATCTCTAGTTCTAATTCTCTTCCTGCGAGATTTTCAACCGATTTTTTGACCTTATCTAGGCTTTCGGTAGCATGGCAGTAAGCTTTGAACTCGATATAATGAAATGTCACCAATCCACCTCCTTTTTAGTTTCCCCACCAAGATTCTCCACAAGATATATGACCTTACAGATACTTTCTACAACTGTTATCCAATTGTACGCTTCTTCCAAGTTCTCTCCTCGAGCGAAGGTTCCATGACCCTTTACTATAGTCGCAGGATAATCCTTTAGGATCGGAGGGAGTCGTTTTTCCACCTCGTTAGAACCGATCGATTCTTCAACGTCTAGTACTGGAACTTTCTTAATATGATACTTTCCTTCGTCATCGATAGGTACTATCTCATCTCTTACCAAAGATAAAGATATTGCATAAGGTGTGTGCGCATGGACCACCGCTAGTGAAGATGTTTCTTTGTAGATGGCTCGGTGAACACCGACTTCGGTAGAGGCTATTATCACACCGCTGTCGTCTTCTTTCACACCTGTCTCTACTATGTCCTCTTCTTTCAGATCGCCCATCATAGCTCCTCTTCTTTTAATAAATAGACGGTCGCCTCTCCTGATGCTCATATTTCCACTATGGGAAGAGAGGTTCAGCCCTCTTTTCTCTAAAAATCGACCGTATTTCTGCATTTCCTGCAATATATCTTCTTCCATCTTTTTCTGCCCCTTATCACTTTATTTAGAACTAGAAAAATGGCATCGCTAATAATATTTTTTGAGAGGTGAAGCAAAAGTGTTAAATCCAAATTGTAGAGTACTAAAAAGCAAAGATGAAAGTCATTTACCATCCATATTTCACCAATTCCGACTATTCCTCCGATCCAGCGGCTGAAGAAGGAAGGATTAGGTGTATAATAGAAGAACTCAAAAAGATCCAAGAAATAAACTTCACGAAACCAAAACCTGTCAGCAGAGAGGAATTAGAGTTAGTACACGACTCCCATCATATCCAGAGTATAAAACAGAGAAATAAGGAATTATACAAGATGTCTAAACTGTCGGCTGGAGGTGCTCTTATCGCTGGTGAGTACGCTAATGATGGGATCCCAACATTTGCTGTCATAAGACCACCAGGCCATCATGCGTCACCCGATTCCAACTGGGGTTTCTGCTACTTCAACAACATGGCGGTAGCGATAGAAAATCTGAGAGTTAGAGGGAAAATAAAAAGGGCATTCATAATGGATTTCGACCTCCATGTCGGTGACGGTAATATCAACTGTTTAGATGATGGTGAGAACATCAGAATAGTAAATCCTACCTCCGGAGATAGGGATGAGTATTTAAAAAAGGTCGAGAAGTGTCTAGATGAAGCCGACAACTACGATATACTCGGTGTTTCCGCGGGTTTCGATCAACATATTGACGACTGGGGAGGAAAACTGGAAACTGAGGACTTCAAAAGTTTAGGAAGTTTACTTAGAGATTTTTCGAAAGAAAAATGCAGGGGTAAAAGGTTCGCTCTTTTGGAAGGAGGTTATAATCATAAGGTTTTGGGAAAAAACGTCTCCGCTTTTGTTCAAGGCTTTTCGGAGTGAGTATAGTTATATGATGTCTTGTATATCTAGCCTTTTGAGTGTCGATTTTTTAGGTATTCCTTTTTCGTTCCATCCCATCGCTTCATAGTAATCTTCAAGCATTGAATCTATTTTGAAAACATTACCGGATGAAGCTCCTCTTTCAAGGGGCTCATCGAAGCGCTCTGGAAGGCGATCATCCTTCCTATCAAAACCTGCTCTAACATTGAAAAGTCTCTCTAGATTATAGATCCTTTCACCGATGGTATGAAGATCGCTCACCGTATATTTTTCTCCCGTGACACTTTGCATGAATCGGGAATAGAAATTTTCATCTAAAGCGAAAGAGGAGAACTTGCAGGCGATCAATGAATCTAGATAGGCGTTCCGTTCCTGGGATCTTTTAACTAACTGAGCTTTGCCGCTGGTCTTGAACCTGTCGAAGAGTTTTGGAACTCCAAATATCTCTTCACCGATCATATATCCTCTTAGATGACATCCTCCTCTATTGGAAGTGGCGAAGGAAAGTGCCTGTCCCGCTGCTCCCCTCGGATCATATGCAGGAAGTTCCATTCCCTTTACCGTCATGGAAAAAGAACAGTCGTACTTTTCGCACAAACGTTTGGATCCTTGAGCAAGTTCGTCTCCAACGCCTTCTCTATAAGCGATCTTGTTCAAAGTTTCCTTAACATCTACTCCAAAACCATCGACTTTTGACCAAACATCTTCTTCGCTCATCTCCATCGCACATGCTAAAGTTCCACCAGTGGAAATAGTATCCAGACCGAGTTCATTGCATCGGTAATTCAATTCTGTAACTTCTTCCAAGTCGAATTTTCCGAGATTCGACCCGAGTGCCCAAACGCTTTCGTATTCCGGGCCCTTACCGCCCTCTTTTTTTGTCTTAGTTTTCAGTCCGCATCTTATCGGACATGCATAACATCCTTCGTGTTTTTCCACAATCTCTTCTTTCATTCTTTCTCCGGAGAGGTTATCGGCTTCATCTTCCTCAGCGGCCTCTCTAAAATTATTCTTAGAAAACATCCCCAGCCAAGCTAGAAGATTGACCAGTATCGGTGTGCCGAACTTTTTGAGGCCTCTAGAAGTAACTGGAGAAGAGGAGATTTTCGAAGCTGCTTTCTTCACATGTTTCTGAAGAAGTTCTCTGTCATAGACTGGTATTTTTTTGTCCCCTTTTACAGATATCGCTTTCAATCTTTTGCTTCCCATAACAGCGCCCATTCCTCCTCTACCGAAAACTCGATGACCGTTCGTGACGATCGAGGAGTATAGAACCTGGTTTTCTCCCGCGGGACCGATAACCGCGCTCTTTCCATCTAACTCATCTAAACATTCACTAGTTTCTGTCCCCCATCGATCAGTTTTCATCATGCTTATATCATCTTCATCTATCATCAACCGAACTGGCTCATCAGCAAGTCCCTCAATTATCAATACGTCGAACCCTGTTTTTTTGAACTCACTGCCGAATGAACCTCCAACATTAGAATCAGCTATAGTACCGGTCAAAGGAGATTTAGAAGATACAGAGAATCTGCCAGAAGCAGGTACTGAAGTTCCGGTAAGAGGTCCTGCAGCAAAGACCAGAACGTTCTCTCTCAAAGGATCGATACTAGGACTTATCTCTTCTAATAACAATCGGAGACCTAAACCTCTTCCACCTATGAAATCGTAGAGTACATCTTCACCGATCTTTTCATGGGTTATTTCGTCTTTTGAGAGGTCAACTCTAGCTAGTCTGTTCCACCAGCCGTTCATACGCTTTCCTAATTTTGTGCAACCTATAATTTTTTTGTGATAGTTATTAACGTCGATAGCTTCCCGGGTATAATATTAAAATACCACCTCTTAACTCCAAAAATCATGGCATCGTTCCTCGACACATTGAAAAAAGCCGAAGAAAAGTGGAGAAAACGTTGGAAAGAAGCCGGTATATTCAAAACAGATGAAGATTCAGACAAACCCAAATACTATCTGTTGGAGATGTATCCATATCCCTCTGGTAACCTTCATATGGGTCACACGCGCAACTACTCTATAGGCGACTCCGTCGCTAGGTTCAGAAGGATGAAAGGTTATGAGGTGCTTTATCCCATGGGATGGGACTCCTTCGGTCTACCAACAGAAAATGCCGCCATTGATAACAATA
>CAZRWG010000061.1:0-6827 GCA_964603805.1 uncultured Thermoplasmata archaeon | reverse complement strand
ATCCACGTAATTTAGCGCTAATTCTTTGTTGTTACCCTCCTCTTTAGCCTTCTGGATACCCTGTTCATAATGCTCTTTTGCTTTATCTAGATCCCCTTCTCTCCATCGGATATAGCCAAGTCCACGATGACACTCAGAGATACCTTCTCCTATAAGCTCAGATAATTCTAGTGAAGCTCTAAAGTACTTTTCGGCCTCATCGTAATCTTCCATATGCCTATGAACATGACCAAGCCTTCTCATCACTAAAGCTCTCATTTTTTCATCATCTGTTTCTTCCGCTTTTTCTTTCAGTTCTTCGAAAATTTCTTTCGAACTTTCCCATTGACTCAGATCAAAATAAAGTTCACCGATTCTCCTGAGGAGATTCATTTCTTTTGTATCAAAGTTTTCAATTGAACGGCTTTTCCTAAGAGAGTCTAAAGCTTTTTCGAAATGCTCTATAGCCCTTGGAATATCAAGGCTTTGAAGAGATTTTTCACCAGATTTCATAGAATATTCGTACGCTTTCTCATACTCTTTACCTTCGTAAAAATGCATGCTAAGCTCATAGTAATGCTCTTCAATTTCGTCCCCATAGAATTCTTCGATAGCCTTACCTATTCTCTGATGTGAAACTCTTTTACGGCTCTTAGCCATATCTTCTCTCAGTGCAGTTCTCGTTTGAAGATGATCGAATCGATATATTTCATCTGAAGTTCCTTCTACCTCTTCGATTAGACCCTGATCTATCAATTCATCAATTATATCTAAAAGAGTGATAACATCCATCTCTGTAACTTCTTCTAGGAGCTCAAAATTAAACTCATTCCCTACAAGGGCAGCGAAATAAAGGACTTTCTTTTCATCCCTGCCTAATTTTTGGATCTTCCTATTTGTCATATCTTTTATAGATGAGGGTACGGAAATGTTTGATAATTCTTCCTCTGGGTCCCAACCAAAGGAATCAGGCTCTATAACACCTTCCTTCATCATGGAATCAAGTATCTCTACAATATAAAATGGATTACCTTCAGTTTCTCTATAAACAGTCCAAATAAAATCTTCTGGTAAATCCTCTCTTTCCACATGACTTCTTACTAATTCAGAAACAGATGGTTGATCCAATCTGCTAACCTCCATCAATCTTACGGTATTTTCTCCTTTAAGTCTGCTCAACGTATCTCTCATAGGCAGTTCTTCTTCCACGTATTTGAGTTCATCCTGACGATAAGCCCCCAAGAAAAGTATCTTATTATCGTAGATTTTCCTAGCAAGGTGGTGCATAAGCTGAGCTGAGGATTTATCAATCCACTGAAGATCGTCCATAAAGAATACCAACGGATTCTTCTTTGATAAATCAATCAAAAGATCTGAAACTCTGTTAAACATCATCTCCTGCTGGTCTGTAAAAGAAATATCTCTAGATCGTTCATTTACTCTCTCACTCCGACCTATCATACTCATAGGAGCTGGTTCTGAAGATGTAGAAAAATCAGGAGTTATGAACCCAGGACCAAACTCTTCTTTCTCCGTTTCTTCAAAATAATCTTCTAGAGCTTCATAAAAAGGTAAGTAAGGCTCAGTACTTTCATAGTAAAGACATCTGCTTTTAAATATATCGAAACCTTCTTTTTCGCATCTTTCTAAAAATTTTTCTGCTAATCGTGTTTTACCTACTCCAGTCTCGCCTGAGAGTAAAACGAACCTTCCGTCTCCAGATGCTACTCTGTTTTTGAAATGGTCTAATTCCTTCAATTCTTCCTCACGATTTACGAAAGTTGTTTCATTTCCTGTTCTTTTTAAGTTAATTCGTGGATTCATCCCAGTAAAAGTAGTATTACCACTTTTTATTAAAATTTACCCTAATATACTGATTCATTCTAGAATAAAAACTATTAGAAACAGTTTTGGAGGCTCACTAAATTACAGAAATTCCCAGTCATCTCCATTAGACTTAGAGTGATGCCTAACCTCGCTTCTTGGAATTGCTCTTTCATCTTCAAACATAGCTTCATCAGCTTTTTGTCTCTTGCCATTCCTTGTTCCTTGTCTTGAGACACTTCTCTTCTCAGGATTATCTTCTATTCCTTCAGCATCAGCAAATCCTCTTCTATCTCTTCTCTGACCACGATATTCCACCGATCTAAGGTCACCTAGGCGACTATAGCTTCCACCGCTAGATTCGATCCCTTGATGATTCATAGGGTTCTTTGCATATCTGTGAAGTGAAGACAACTCCTCTTTAACATTATCAAGCGATCTAACTCCATCAGTGAACTCCTTTCTTTTTTCATAAGAGATTATTCCTCCGATGTAAGCAAAAATCACTGTTAAAATATAACTATTTGAACCGAATGGTACTCCTGCCCATATTCTCTCAAAGAATGTAGTCCAATATTGTTGAAAGAACTCCAGATAAGGACCGAAGAAAGAATGAGAAGTAGCTAAAGCTATTACTTTATCCGGATATTCTATTATAGACTCAAATGCGAAATACACGTAACCATAGCTGAGCAAATAATAAACTGCACCGATTATCCCAAGACCGACAATCGAAGCGAGCAAACCTTTCTTAGGCCCTCCTGTTCTTCTACCGCCTACATAACCTGCTAGCATAGGGCCAAATAATGGAATCCACCAAAGAACCGCTGACAAAAATACGATGTATTTTACACCACTCCAAAAATCGTATGTTATCTTTCCAAATTCTTTGATTTTTCTCAACGTATTCCTCTGGTTATTTTGTCGTTTAAATTTCAATAATCCCTCTTCTTGGAGTTTTCTAGTCGCAGGATCCTGGTACTTCTTTCTTCTTAGCCGCATTTATATCCCACTATAATGTCGGATCGTCCGACAGGACGTCCGACAAACAAAATAGCGGGTGCAATCTATTTAAAAGTTTTCATCCCTTACTTTTTTTGTCATACAATCATCGTATCGAATCTAAAGCTTTTTCTACCTTTTTTTGATGCTCTATTGCAAGATTTTCTGCCCTGGATTCATCCGATGCTTCAGAGTATATCCGATATTTCGGTTCAGTTCCGGATGGCCTTATGAGTACCCATCCATCATCGTAATAAATCTTTAAGCCGTCGGTGTCATCATGATCAGTTTCACTATACACTTTTTTCAACTCTTCCAAAAGCGAATCCTTCATGTCGTCCGGACATTCAACGCTTCTCTTTTCAAGGGAATATTGCGGAAGTTCTTTTATCATATCCGATAATTTCCCTTCCTTAGCTACCATCTCTACTATCTTAGCAGCACTCATTGGGCCATCTCTACAATACTGATGACCCGCAAAGATCAAACCACCGTTCTCTTCACCTCCAAATAACGCATCTTTTTCCATCATCTCCCTTGCGACTATCGGAGAACCCACAGCGGTATAGATAAGTTCGCCTCCATTTTCTTCTACTACATCTGCAACACTGCTTGAGGAAGAGACGGGAGTCACTACGATCCCTCCACCTGCTTCTTTTACCAGTTTTTTAGCAACTAGAGTCAAAGTTCTATCTCCATGGATATATTCACCTTCTTCATCTACGAATATTGTCCTATCAGCATCGCCGTCATGGGCAATGCCAAGGTCTGCATCTGTTTTAGCAGTCAATCTTATGAGATCTTGCAGATTTTCTGGAGTTGGTTCGCTGTTATGCCCTGGGAAAGATCCATCTGGCTGAGCGTTAAGAGTGATTACTTTACAACCCAATCTTCTCAACAGGTAGGGTGTAAAATGACATCCAGCACCGTTTGCACAGTCTAAGATGATCTTAGGCTTCGCTTTTTCTATAGCTTCCTTATCAATCTTGTCTTCTATAGCTTTAGAATAGAGTTCTAGTGCATCATCTGATTTTTTCTTACCCACTTCGTTCCAACCAACAAGATTGAAATCTTTGGAAAAATAAATATCTTCGATCTCTTCTTCCATCCATTTGATCAATTCTGTACCGTCACCGTTTACACATTTGATACCATTGAATTCAGGGGGATTGTGAGAAGCGGTGATAGCGATGCCAAAGTCTGCTAATTCTCTCGTGTAATATTGTAAAGCAGGAGTTGGGACCTCTCCGAGATCTTTAATGTCACAGCCAGTAGCCATCAATCCAGAAGAGACAGCGTTCTTCAACATGTAATTAGAAACTCTCGTATCGGTTCCTATAGCGACCTTTTTATCTTTTCCGATCCAAGTTCCGATAGCTTTGGCTAAATCCAAGGCTAGATCGGTATTCATGTTCTCATTAACTTTTCCTCTTACTCCATTAGTCCCAAAAAGTTCAGTCATACCTCTTCCTCCTCCGGTTTCAATTTTTCTTTTATAACTTTACTACCCTTTTCTAAATACAAGTTATCTGAGATTATAGAATTCTTTATTGTAACCTCGTCTTCTACGATGACATCATATCCTAAAATGCTATTTTCGATGACGCAGTCATCTCCGATTTCAACCCCATCATAGATCATAGAATTTCTTATTTCAGATTGTCCTATGGTGCAGTCCTCTCCAATCGTTACATATTTTCCCAATTCGCCTTCAACAACGCTCTTATCGCCTATCAGTTTTGTTTTTTCCTTTTCTTCCAAAAGTGTACGATTGGCTTTGAACAAGCTTGAAGGTCTTCCACAATCGATCCAATATCCTTCAAATTCATATCCAAAAAGACCTTCATCTACTAAATCCGGAAATACTTCTCGTTCCATCGATACTTTTTGTCCTTCGGGTATCCTTTTCAATACAGCTGGTTCTAAAATATAGTGGCCCGCATTCACTTTATTAGAAAAAGCCTCTCCAGGTTCAGGTTTCTCTTGAAAACGCTTGATGTTCGAGTCATCATCTATCTCCATAACTCCGAACTCGGTAGGATCATCTACTCTCCAAGCAGAGATAGCTCCTATCCCTTCTTTTCTTCGGTAAAAATCAAGATAATCTTGGAAATCAAGACTAGATATTATATCTGAATTTATAACAAAAAAAGTATCGTCGATATAACTCTCAACATTCTTAACAGCGCCTGCAGTACCTCTTGGTTCCGGCTCATCGACTATGTATACATCTCTATCTAGGTTCAAATCTTCAAAGTATTCTCTTAACACATCTATTTTGTAATTGGCCGCTAAAACCACTTCTTCTACTTCAGATGGTAAAGAGTCGATTATGTGCTGGACCAAAGGTTTGTTAAGCAGAGGTAAGAGAGGTTTCGGAGTGGTATAAGTCAAAGGTCGCATCCTCGTCCCAAAACCTCCCGAAAGTAATATCGCTTGCATCGGATGACATTACCAATATAATCTTAATAAATATTACGATTCCAATTTTTCAAGTTCTTTTATCAGCTCAGATACACTTTCAAAATCTTCAACGACATCTAAATCCCATGTACCCAAACCAAAGATCTTTTTTCCGTATTTCTGTGCAAAACAAATCTCAGACAAGGTTCCATACCCACCGTCTATAGCGATGACGATATCTCCGTTCATCACAACTAGAGAGTTCCTCAACATACCTAGATCAGTGACGATCGCATGATCTATATACTCGTTAGCCTCTTTCCTGGAGGAAGAAGGTAATATACCTATAGTGGTTCCCTCTTTCTTTTTTGCACCTTTACAGACGGCCCTCATCACTCCGCCTCTCCCACCACAAACCATAGTATGGCCTCTATCAGCTAGTTTTTCTCCTAAAAGTTCAGCTGTCTTCAAATCGTCTTCGCTAGCAGATCCGACATCTCCTCCGATCACGCTGATATACATAGATCTCTATAAAAGGAAAACTTAATAGTTTTTCCGCAAACTAACTTTCTCTTACACGGAAAAATAAAAAGAATATCCCTTCTATTTTTATATCGTAAAGATGTTTTGTGTAGTATGAATCTAGAAGATATTAGAGAACTCGTTGAAAAGATGATAACTGGTGGTGTTCGGTCTGCGGACGCTGAGCTTTTAGTCAGAAAGAATATAAAAGTCGACGGAGAAAAAATCAGGATAGGTAAAAAGACATTTCAACGCGATGAATATGAAGAAATTGTTTTACTAGGTATTGGTAAAGCTTCAGTCTCTATGGCTATCGGATGTGGGATGATACATCCTGACGATGGATTAGTGATTGCCGATTCCAATAATTATGGGGAAGTAGATAGATGTCCCGTTAAAGTGAGATTTGCTGATCACCCATATCCAAAGCAGGCTAATATTGATGCAGCTGAAGAATTGTTTTCGATCGTTAAAGATAAAGATAACGCACTGTTCATCTTTCTAATTTCAGGCGGCGGTTCCGCGCTATTCACTCTCCCTGCAGAAGGTATACCTTTGTCCGACCTGAACAAGTTGAATAAACTTCTAGTCAAATCTGGCGCTAATATACATCAGATCAATACAGTTAGAAAACATCTCTCAAGAGTGAAAGGCGGAAGATTGGGAAAATTATGCTCCAAAAAGGGCGATATAGTATCTTTGATAATTTCTGACGTGGTGGGAGATGATCTGAGTGTGATCGCTTCCGGACCCACCTATCCCGATCATTCAACATATGAAGATGCGAAAGAAGTCTTAAAAGAATTCGATCTCTGGAACAAAATTTCTGACAGTATAAGAGAGAGGATCGATAGAGGGGTGAATGGAGAACTAGATGAGACTCCAACAAAATCGGAAGTTCATAATTTTCTGATAGGTAACAATATGACCGCTCTTCAAGGGGCAAAAAAAATAGCAGAAGATAGAGGGCTCAATAACATCATACTCACATCTCAGAACCAGGGAGAAGCTAAAGTTGTTGCTAAGCCGTTGATGGGTATCACCAAAGAGATACAAGACACCAACAATCCGATCGATCCTCCCGCTGCGATCATCTT
>CAZRWG010000060.1:0-6871 GCA_964603805.1 uncultured Thermoplasmata archaeon | reverse complement strand
TCGATGAAGGCCAGGGAAAGCCGATCACGGGGGTTCGAATCCCCCCGGGAGCACTATCAAATTTTTTCGTAGTATCAGTTCGTCATTTTTCTTCGCCTCTAGATCTACCTACCGGACACGCTTTTATGCATATACCGCACACACTTTTACCTATCTCGGGATCACTTTCAAATTCTTTTAATTTTTGAGCACATTTTTCAACATCGAAACAATTTCTTTCTTTAGGATAATCGCTGAAATCAGAATCCTCAAGAGCACCCACAATACAAGAATCGATACACTGAGTACATTTACCACATTTTGATTTCATCGGTTTGTTCTCAATATCAAAAGGCATATCCGTCAATACAGTTGCTAGTCTAACTCGAGGACCATAATTTTCATTTATAAATAGCAAAGACTTCCCTATCCATCCTAGCCCTGCTTCTCTTGCAATAGCTTTATGGGAAATATAGCTTCTATGAAAAGTATTTTCTAAATCCTTGGATGATGGTATTTGAAGGGCCTTGTATCTCTTATTTCGTATAATTCTACTGATGTCAAAGGATATAGAATCTAATTTTCTATTTGAGATTTTGTAAATCTGACCATAGATCGATCTTGATTCAGGTAATTTATCAAATATTTCTTGTCCTAAATTCAATCCAATGACAATTCCATTAGTGTAATCTTCTAACAAATTTTTAGGAATCGTCTTATGATCCTCTAACGGGTCTAGGTCGCATATTCCAAAAAGATCTGCCCCCTTATTAATACTATATTTTTTAATCCCTTCAAAATCAGATGATTGTTCCATCGTCTAATAACGTACATAGAGATTTATAACTTTTTGTATTTGGGTGATCATTATATATTCTAGATAAACAGTACATGCTTTACATTCATATATACCTCAATGTTCTTAGCTTAAAACATCTCTAAATTACCATGCTAAACGAAAAAACTCTTATCCCTACATCTTCTATCAAACTATAATGAGAAAACTATTTACTCATTGCCCAAGATGTAGAAATGGGTTTTACGTCGAAACTGAAAAAAAAGAAGGGGAAAAGATCAAGATTCGTTGCCCCTACTGCAACTTTCACTACGGAGACACGATAGATAATACTAGGATTAGAGAAATAAAATACAATTGGGAACTTTATGAAAATATCCATATAGGACTGCTCTCAAATGAGGGAGATCCCTTCCAACTGAAGATCGCTGGATTTTTGCTTCTATCGGCAGTAATACTTTTCTTCCTAGGAATAGTATCCTTGTTAATATATGATTCTTTCAATCTTGTCCATCAATCTTTGGGTCTTGCAGGTAGCATATTCGTTATTTTCGTTATCCTCGCAACCTTTAATAGTTATATGAAAAGATCTTTCGTGTTGTCTTTTACTGGTTCCATCTTTGCTATATTTAGTTCGTTTATTTGGGGATATCTCAACTCTCAGGGTGATTTTTTAATATTCGATCAGAGTCTATCACTTCTTTATACTTTATTGGTATTGTTCAATTCGGTATTAGCTTTGATTTTGATAGTCAAAAACAGATTAATCTTTGATTTCGGCTATTGATTCAATAGAGGTAAAGAATGTAGGTGAAGTAGCCTGCTAACATCACTATACCTTCGATTCTTGAAAGTTTGTCTCCAGAGTACATAGAAATGGTGAGGAAGACACCCGCGATAATCATCACAAAAAAGGCAGAATATATTTCCCCTGAAAAAGTTAAAGGTATTATGGTGGCGCTCACCCCGATCACCATCAATATATTGAACGTATTAGAACCTATAACGTTGCCAAGAGATATCTCCGCCTCTTCTCTAAATGCTGCTATACTAGAAGTCGAAAGTTCCGGTAGAGAGGTCGCTAGTGCTATTATCGTCAAACCAACTACACCCTCGATCAAATCAAACCTTTCTATGTAAAATATAGCAGAACGAATAGCTAATTCAGATCCTATGATTATACCAAAAAGTCCTCCAATGACTTTGAAAATATTCATTGACCAATCAAATCTCTTCTTAAAAGTTTTTTTCTCATCTCCCATCTCCCCTATAACTTCTTCACCCTCCCCTCTCAAGACTATAGAGCCAAAAAACAGAAGATAAGCTATCAAAGCGATTAGCAAGATCGCCCCCTGCCATCTTTCTATCCTGTATCCATCAGAGAGAAAAGGTCCTGCAAAAAGTAAAAACAAAAACATAGCCCCGAACATAAGAGGAATCTCCCTCTTGATAACATCTACATCAACGGAAATAGGCTTGATTATCGAGCTCACACCCAAAACCAATAATATATTGGCTATGTTTGAGCCTATCACGTTCCCTACCGATATACCCTGTCTATTTTTAAAAAGGGCATTCAGACTAGCCCCGAGTTCAGGTAATGAGGTGCCAAAAGATACTAGCGTTAGGCCTATAATTATCGTTGGAACGCCAAGAAACGCAGCTATCTTGGCACCGCCATCGACCAAGAAATCAGCACCTTTTATCAAAAGGACTACACCAATCGCTAGAATAGCCGTCCATCCTAAGATCGATAACATCTCGGTTGTTTCATTTAGTATCAACATAAAAAACTTTTAGTATAATTGCATAACATTTGAGTTGGAATACTGCGATGGACGTCAAAAACTTCAACGAAAACATTACACTAGTCGGTGTCGACTACCTCGGTGACGAGAAGTTAGATGTAGAACTAATCGCACTTGTGGAAAAATATGAACCCGATATGGTTGGCCTAGCACTCTGTGAGAAAAGATTCGAAACTATAGAAGAAAAGGAAAAATGGCTAGATAAACCATTGCTACCATCCTATCAAAAAGGAGATGCTGGAAGCCTAATCTATCAGAGCTTCATGGATGCGGTGAGAGAAAATCTTAGAAAATTCAAACAAGTGGAACCAGAAACTCATGTGGCTAATCTAGTGGATTTGGCGAATTTTCTCGAGGTCGACATAGAATTCATAGATAGAGATGTGACTCTAACTTTTAAAAGAGCGTATGGGAATATGTCACCAATAGAAAAATTGAAGATGGCTTGGTACTTCAAATCCGCAATGCTTTCCTTTTCTGAAGACACGAAATCTCATTCCGTAGAAGGGATGGAATCTCAGGACGATTTAGTGGAAGGAGTCATAGCAACATTGGAAAGATTCGCACCCGATGTTGCTGACGAGGTCAGGAAAGAAAGGTTAGAGTACATGGCCAAAAAGATATATCAATTATCAAAAAAAGAAAAAATCCTGAGCGTAATTCCAGAAAGTAAAATGGACGAAATAATAAACGAATTAGAACGATTGAAAGAGGAAGAAAAGAAAGAAGGAAAAGTAAGAGGATATCGTCATTTAGAGAAGGTAGGGAAAAAATTATACAAAAAGGCATTGAGATTCGTACCTCCTCTTTTTTTCATAAGTTTAGCTGTTTATCTCTTTTTCTTTTCTGAAGCATTAAATATTTGGCGTGCATGGCTCTATTGGTTCATAGCAGTCGGCGGTATGGCATCTCTAGGTGCCTTCATAGGAAAAGGTCATGTACTTTCAATAATCACATCCTTTTTCCTAGCTCCATTCATGTCTTTGACACTAATCGGCCCAGGTTGGATAGCAGGCTATGTAGAGGCAAGAGTCCGGAACCCTAAAATCCGAGATATAAATGACCTCACTGCCTCCAAATCTATCAATGAATTTTTATCGAATAATTTGATTCGGCCGATAATGGTAGGCATATTTTCTAATGTTTTCACTTGGATCGGTTTGTTTGTGATCTTGCCTTTGCTCATCTCATTCTTTTAGAAATGGTTCGATATACGAAAAATATAACAAAGAACAAATCCTTACATTTCCGTTGAAATGAATGTCAAAAATTATATCAAATGGTTTCTTGAAGGGATCGTTATGGGAGTTGCCAATATAATCCCTGGTGTTTCGGGAGGAACTATGGTCCTTTTGATGGGCATATATGAGAAACTCATAAATGCTATAAACACGATACCTCTCAGAGACTTTTTGGCCGTCTTTAGAGGAGAAAAGGAAATCTTTATTCAAAATATGAAGGAAGTTGATTATGAATTTCTCCTCCCTATTATCATAGGTGTAGGATTAGGAACTTTAGGCCTTGGACGAGTGATTGGAACTTTTATAGAGGGATATCAGGCCATCACCTTTTCTTTTTTCTTCGGTTTAATCCTTGCATCTGCGGGAACACTCTATCACAAGATAGAGGAATTTGACCGTTTTATATTCATCTCTGGAATTTTTGGGTTTTCTTTTTCTTTTTATATTTTGGGTCTTTCACCATTTGAAGCTACTCACTCGTTACCTGTAATCTTTCTATCAGGAGCGCTCTCGATCCCTTCGATGATCCTCCCCGGCATCTCAGGTTCTTTAATCTTGATAATCTTACAACAATATGAATATCTAATAGAAGCCGCATTCATTAAATTCGATATAGTTGTAATAGTTGTATTTATGTCTGGAGCCTTAATAGGGCTTTTTAGCTTTGCAAAAATAATCGACGTGCTGTTTAAAAAACAAAGGGAAGCAACTTTAGTTTTTCTCTTTGGATTGATACTAGGCGGATTGAGAGAACCAGTTGTAAAAGCATTTGAAGCAAATCCAACTTCTCTCGAATGGATCATCCCTGCGACAGTAGGAGCTATTTTTGTAAGCATATTAGATTGCTTCTACCGCCTCAGAACAGAATAATCATATTCTTTTAAAACCTCTTTTCACCCATCTTGAAAAGGTCCTCTTAAAATAAAAAAGGTTCTGAGATAGAGTCCTACTCCTTCCACCTACCTCAGTATTACCCTTTTGCACCTCTTGGATAACTTCTTCCCAATCGTCTACTTTTTTCAAGATCGTAAAAGCTTCTCCTATGCTTTTCAATCGGTGAGCATCACTTCCTCCAGTCGTCGGAAGTCTTAAATCATGGGCCATTTTTTGAGCCTTTTTGTTCTTCTGACTCAAGCATCTACCATTCAATCCCTCGATTCCATCCCAATCGTTATCTCGAACGTTTTTCTCTCCAAGTCCTGATCGAAACCTGTAAGGATGAACTGCGATAGATAATCCTCCCCTTTCCCTTATTCTTTCAGTCGTAGACTCGATTGATAGCCGATCTTCTATCTTTTCTTGGACGCCGAGTGCCATGATATGACCTTTTTTAGTACTGACCTCCATTGCCGGAACTATGATGAGATCCGTCTCTAAATCCCTCGCTTTAAAATAACCATCTAAAGTATTATGATCTAGAATTGCTATTCCGTCTAAACCTTTTGCCTCAGCGGATCTGATAATATCCACAAGTTCCATATCTGAATCATCTGAATAGACTGAATGAATATGTAAATCAAATTTCATCCATTCACCTCTCAATAAAATCAAGGATTTTCTGCTTTAAATCTGATTCCGTATCTTCTAATACGGACTTTACTTTTTTCCTTATCCGTTCCTTTTGTTTTTTATTGGCAACGAACATCCTGCTAGCATGAACCATCGCATCTACCAAAGGTTCCTCTCTACCTATATGATCCTCGGCGCCTTTTCCTTCTAAAATCCCGCTTTCTACCAATTTTATCTTCGCCTTCCCGTATTTATCCCTTTGAGTTATCATTTTAGTACGCTTCACTTCGCAAAAATAAGTCTTAGTTGCTTGTGAAGGATAAATGAACTCTTTTTCTTCTTTCAATTCCTCAGAAATCAACTCAGGCATCTTTGGTTCATTGTGTCCCGTTAGAGCTGCCTTATAAAATAATTCAGGATCAGTAGTAAGTGAATAGGTAAATCGCACCCCCTCCTCTAATCTTCGACCAGTATCTGATGGTAAGTAAATCTGATTCCCGATCCTACCCTCATAGATCTCGGCTCCTATGGCAGCCACATTTGGCCTATGATTAGTAGTTACCAAAATGCCTTCAAAATAAGACATATCAGGCGACTTCCATCCCACCTTTTGAAGAGGTTGTATTAGCCTTCTCATCTGGCATATTCACTTTCGGAAGAGGTATAGGTGGAGGGAGATTAAGATCTCTAGCAATCGTCACCGATTGAGGGATGCAATTATTGATAATTGTAGTGTGGATTTTTTTCGCTACTTCATTCGGCATCTTGTTATTTTTTCTCCAGTTTTTAGCAAGATCAGGATACTCGCCTATGAACTTTAGACTCCCCTCAATTTTAATAACTCCCATCCCAGAATAGTTAGCGGTGAACCTGAAGTCTACTTGATTTGTCTTTGAATCCACCTTATCTATTTTAGTGACAGAACTATTGTGATTAATTTTGATGTTCTTCTTCTTCTCTTCTTTTTTGCTATATCGCTCGGCATCTATCGCTTTCAATTCAAAGTTTTTGATACTCATCAATATTTCTAGACAATGCTACTTTAATAATCTTTTCATGTCTCTTAAAATCTAAAACAGGGAAAATATTTATAATCACGTAAAGCGTATTTTCCATAGAACTGTTCGTTTCAAAAATATTGTGATCGACATGTCAGGAAGCACAATTGAAAATATCCTAGAAGAAGTCAAAAAAGAGGTGGGTATAGATAACCTAACTTTGGTATCACGTACTGGTATGCATATTGCTGGAGAGACACCTAAAGAAGCACATCAGGAGACCTACGTAGCTATGTCAGCTATACTTTTGGGCTCCTCGGAGACGGCGACTTCTGAATTAGATGATGATTTGAAGTATGTCCTAGTAGAATTGACAGATAGTCGCATATTGATTCAAGAGTGTACTTCATCAGCTATTTTAGTAGCAAAGCTAAAATCAAGTACCGACGTGAAGAAGGTCTTAAGTGAGACTAAAAGAGCGAGTAAAGATCTTGAGCAAATTCTATAAAATCTAAGGAGGTTTTAGCTATCAGTAAAGGT
>CAZRWG010000059.1:0-7131 GCA_964603805.1 uncultured Thermoplasmata archaeon | reverse complement strand
AGACAATTTTTTTCGTACAGAGTCCCCAATATCGCTAAAGGTCTTAGTGATTCCGCCTTCCGATTCCGGTATCTTCTCTTCTAGATCCTCAGCTTCTATCGTTTCCTTTTCCTCTTCAGATTTTTCCCTAGAACTCTTTTCTTCAATAAGTTTTTCAGCCTCGTCTATTAATCGCTCAGCTCTGCGTATACCGATCTGATCAATGCCCGCTAAGCCTCTTATGCCTCCCTCTAAAATATCTTCAGGACTTTCAAAACCTTCTTCATAAAGCTTTTTTGCTCTACTTTTACCCACGCCTGAAATTTCCGTGAGTTTTTCAATTGCTTTATCTTCTTCACTTTCGAGAGGTTCTCCACATTCAGGACATTCATCAACACTCTCTTCTAACTCTGCACCGCATTTAGAACAAACTAGTTCGCTCGTTTCAGTTTCTTCTTCCTCTACTTTTTCTAACGATCTTTCTAAATCTTTTAGCTTGCTATCTAAAACTTCTTCGTCCTCTAATCTTTCTGTAGCTGGTTCAAGTTCTTCACCGCATTCCGGACATTCTTCTGACTCAGCGGATATAACAGCATGGCAACTTGGACATACGCCTTTCTCTCCTACCGTCCCCTCTTCTTCTGAGCCTCTGCTTAATTTTCTCTGAAGGAAAGATACGGTTGAGGACCAACCTTCTCGAATCGAATCCGCCACCTTACTAATAGGTCTAAAGATTCTCTCCCCTTCTCCTGGTTCCTCCCCTTCAAGCTCAGGCGGTTCCGGAGGTATATCTTTTGCTGGTTCTGTTACTTCCTCTTCAGGCTGTTCTGGCATCTCCTCAATAGCCTCTGGTTCTTTTTCCGGAGATTCTGGTACCTCTTGTATGCCCGAAATAGTCTCCTCTTCTACGTATTTTTGTTCTTTCCGGAATTTGTTAGTCAAGCTAGAGAGAGTTAAAGACCAATCATCTTCTTTTGGAGATATACTTTCTTCTAGAACAGATATCTCTACTCCACATCGTGGACAATTTTCTAGTTCTAATGCCATAACTCCGCCGCACTCGAAGCATGCCTTTTTTTCTATAACTTTAGGAAACGATATGTTTTTCTTTCTAAGGATTTCAAACTGGGAGATCAACATGAATAGAGATAGAACCAACAAAATTATAGTCAAAACTATGCCCGAGTAAATTTGACTATGATAAAGGTGAGATATGAGAGAAACAGAGATGATCAAAGAAAATAATCCAGAAAAGAAGATCATATTTTTATCTAGTTTCAAACTGGGTACTGAGCCAAATTTAAATCCTATCCAAGTCGTGACGAAAAGAGCTAAAACAATCAAAAAAGAGAAAACTAATGAAGCAAACCAAGAAGACACTACGAAAGGTGAAGGAGTAAGATAATAAATAGATTGAGCTGGATAAATGGAAGTATAATCTAATAAAGTTACCATTAATTCTGATGCCACTAATAACAAGAGAAAGACAGGTATCAGAAAGGCACTTAAGATAGGAATAAAATCTCCAAGATTTTTACTAATATTTTCTCCAATAATCACCCTTTTCGGTTTTTCTTCTAAATCCTCTTCAACGGTAGTTTTAATATCCTCTGTTATAGACTCTACAACTTCATCTTCACTCTTATCTGTAAGCTCTTCAGATTCTGAGATCTCTTCTTTTTCATCGAATTCCTTCTGGACCTCCTCTTCATCTTTTCCCTCTTTTTCGACGAGCTGTTCTGCTCCATCTATTATTTTTTCAGCAGTTCTAACCCCAATCTGATCAATTCCTGCTATTCCTTCCATACCTCTTTCTAAAATATCTTCAGGATTTTCAAAACCTTCTTCATAAAGTTTTATTGCTCTCTGTTTGCCAAGACCAGATATTTCCATAAGTCGATCAACAGCTTTTTTCTTATCTTTATCATCTGTAAAGAATTCTCCACACTCAGGACATTCATCAATCCCCTCTTCTAATTCTGCCCCGCATATAGGACACTCGAAAGACTCTTCGTCAATAAGAGGTTCTCCACATTCAGGACATTCCTCAATACCTTCTTCTAATTCTGCCCCACATATAGGACACTCGAAAGACTCTTCGTCCATTTATATCATCCCTCCCATTTTCTTGTAAACTGCTAAGCCTACCACGGCTGTCAATATACCAGAAAAGAATATTATTGATGGTTTTACGTTACTTAAATTATTAACAACAACAGGTTCTGATAAAACACCGTCATATCCTGCCTTTACTTCGTACTCACCAGCTTCAATTTTCTCGAAAATACCATTTTTAGCGTTAGTCCAGTCAAATTCCTCAGGATCGTCCGTTATCAGATTGTCATATTCATCGTAAGCCGATGCATCGAACTCTATTATTTCACCTGCCCTTATTGTCTGATTCTCAGCAGGATCGATGAGCACATAATCTACCTCTGCTGGTTTTACTGTAACCGTAACTGTATCTGAAGTCACATTTTCGTAAGTCGCTGTAACATCATATTCACTTGCTTCTGTTTCATCAAATAATCCAGTATCCTCGGTATTCACCCATCTGAACTCAGCATCGTCATCGGTTATGAGATTATCGTATTCATCGTATGCTTCTGCAGAGAACTCTATTGTATCTCCCGCTTCTATAGTTTGATCCTCTTCGGGTTCGACGATCAGTACATGGTAAACCTCTGCAGGTTCGACCGTAAGAGTTGTAGTGTCCTCGAATCCATCATATTCACCCGTTATCTCCCAATCTTCTCCCGCGGTATAAGCTGTAATCTCATTTCCTCCCCAAGAGGAGTTAGGGATATCATCAGACCATTCTGTTTCATCAGTCACATCTCCTATTTCATTACCATGTTGATCATATACGATAGCGTTGTATCCCAACGGCTCTCCTGCCTTGATTGTAGAATCTTCTGGTGATATTTCGATATAATCTTCTGCCGCAGGTTCTACTTTTAAATCCACCGTGTCTGTATGTCCACCATATCCCCCTTCAATTGTCCAATCACCAGAGTATTCTGAGGTATAGACGTTATCATCCCACTGCCCACCTGCATCGTCTTCTATCTCCCAAGTGGTCTCCTCCGTAACTTCGAATTCATTGCCGAATTCGTCAACGGCCATAGCAGTGTATTCCTTCATCTCCCCTGCTGTTATTGTATTTTCTTTGGGTTCTATCCAAAAATCCACCAAATCCGAATGTAAAACCGTGACCGTAGTTGCTTGTGAAGTAAAATTCTCATAGGCAACGGTTACGTAATATTCTCCCTTCATTTCCTGGTAAAATATTGCTACATTTGCGGTTTCATTAATATCATAGATATTATTCCAAGTAAATTCATCAACACTCTCCTCCACCGTATAATTGTATTCGTCATAAGCTACCGCAGTAAAATTTATACTGTCTCCAGCTGTGATAGTCTGATCCTCTGTAGGATAGATATCCACCGTATAATTCTCTGAAAAGAGAGCTTGAATATTTTTATCAGTATCCATCATTATAGTAATGGATTCATTTCTCTCTTCACCCTCAGGATAATCTCCTCTCCAATGACTGAAGGACCAGTTTTCAAATGGACTAGCCACTAATTCAACTTCGGTGTCTTTTTTATATTGTTCTATCCAATCGTCTTCTATTTCTTCACCATCGATCTCAATCGAACCTTCTCCTATAATCTCCACTGTTAAGTCAAAGAGTTCGATGAAGTGCGCAGACAATGTCTTATCATCGTCCATTGTTAAAGTTATATCCTTCTCTCTTCTTTTAGATCCAGTTATATCCCCTCCCCAATAATCAAAAGCCCAACTACCTTCTGGTTCTCCTTTTAGAGTAACTTCAGTTCCTTCTGCAAAATAAAGTGTATCTGTACCCTCAACTGTATGGCTCTCTCCATCCCATTCTACAATTACAATGCCCTCACCATCTTGTACATTTACTTTAAGTTCTTTTCTCCCAAAATACGCTTGAACATCCTTATCCTCGTCCATCTCTAAAGTTATATTATATTCTCTTCTTTTCGACCCAGTTACATCTCCACCCCAATAATTGAATCCCCAATTTTCTTCTGCTTCAGCCTTTAAATTCACTTCAGTATTATTTTCATAAACTCCGACATATGGCCATTCTTCTATTCTCTGGCCATCAACTTCTACAGTCCCCTCCCCAACAGGTTCTCTCACGGAGAGAGTATACTCATCAGTATCTTCTTCTAGTGTAGATTCGATCCCAACTTCGATTCCTTCTATAGTTTCAGACGATCCTAAGCCCAAGCCCCAACTACCCAATAACAATAAAGCAATAATCCCAAGGCCTAGATATTTTCTTATTTGCATATTTTTCCCTCAACATATAGATACGAAAGGATTCTAGCTTAAACTTTATAGACCCAATCAAGCTTTCTGAGTTTATAAATTATAACGAAAGAATCTATAAAGTATTTTCGTTCACTTACTTTAACCTAACAATTTACTTCTTTCATTTTTTGCTTTTCGTATAGTATATGGTAATTGCAAAAATTGCAGCTAGAATCAGCAATGAGTTAGTAAATCCAGGAATTTGTTGTCTAACCCTAGGAATTTGTTGTCTAACTCTAGAAATAGTACTAATTTTTTCTCCGATATTGGCTGTAACCTCTTTGTCTTCATCCATTTCTATTGTTATTTCTTTTTCTTCGTATTCGTAATCACCAGTCCAGCCTTGGAAAGCCCTACTTTCTCCTGGTATAGCCGTAAGGCTTACTTCCGTTCCTGACTTGAAATTTTCAGACCAACTATTTTCCACTTCTTCCACCATTTCACCGTTCACTTCAACTTCTACTACTCCCTCCCCTTGGACTTGTACTGTCAATTCAAACAATTCAAGCATGTGAACAGTTATTTCTTTATCTTCATCCATTGTAATTGTTATTTCTTTTTCATCGCTTTCATAATCACCGCCCCATTCCTCAAATACATAACCGTTTTCCGGAATAGCCTCCAAGGTCACTTCAGTTCCGGGTTCAAAATCTTCATTATACGGAAGATCCAATTCAACACCATTGACTTCTATTCTACCCTCCCCTTCTACTTCAACTCTAAGATTTTTTAATCCCATCGTAGTAAATTCCCAAATTTCTGATTTTCTGGTATTTTTTTCATCTTCCACTTCAACATACCATTCATATGTTGTGGCATAATCGAGTCCACCCCAAATAACACTAGCTTCTTCTCCACTTCCAACATCAGTATCTTTGTCTATCTCCTCGCCTTCTCCGTCGTAAAATATAACATCCATTTGTTTATCTTCTGGATGTTCAACTTCTACTACAAGAGTAGTCTCCATATCTGGACCAATTCCAACTTCGGTTTCACCATTTTCTGGATGTTCTGGAGACATAGGAGCTTCAAAATTTTTGGTTTCAAAACTCCACACATCCGACTTAGTAAGGCTTGGTTCTTGTATATCTTCTTCTACAATAACATACCATTCATAGATGGAATCATAGTTTAGATTTTTCCATTGATACGTGACAGTGTCTCCACTTTCGGCGTGCTCAGTTCTCAAATACTCTTTATCCTCGCCCTCCTCAGCTCCGTAAAAAGTAACCCACATATCATCTCCTTCAGGATGTCTAACTGTAACACCTAGTTCTGGATTTGCGCTGACATCTATTTCACCATCCTCAGGCCTTACTGGTTCTCTGACTTTGTTGGGTATATGCTCAGTCGAGAAAGTCCAAAATTCCGATATGGTGTTCCTCTCATTTTCGTCCTCTACAATAACATACCATTCGTAAGTGGTATCATACATGAGACCTTCCCATTGATACGTGACAGTGTCTCCACTTTCGGCGGGTTCGGTCCTAAGATAAACTCCTTCCTCGCCCTCCTCAGCTCCGTAAAAAGTAACCCACATATCATCTCCTTCAGGATGTCTAACTGTAACACCTAGTTCTGGATTTGTCGTTAATTCATAAGCACCATCTTCAGGTTTTACTAATTCTATTTGGTGATCGAAATCTGTTTCACCTTCCCCTAAAGTCACAAATAAAGTGAAAAAAGAAAATAAGAGTATTGTCAAGATACTAAAAGAAATTAAGATGTTTATTTTTTTATTTATTTTTTGCATTTTCCAATCCATCCGCTCCACCTAATAGGTTTAAAGATTGCTTAGATGAACGTCAACAATAATATTAAAACATTAGGGTAATACTATAGCTAATCGTCACCTGTAAATTCGTTAAGATATTCTCAAACCGGTATTTCTTTTCTCTCAAATATAATGATTAAATCATAAATATAATCATAGTCAATAATCGACCATCATATTTCCTTTCACAACTAAACGGGTATATCTGAGTTATCGAATACAATCAATGAACTCACTACAAAAACGGCCGCTACTAAGACGAGAAGTAGAAAATGCCACGGATACACAACACCATCGAGCAAAACAGAATTGTAATCCCAATAATATGATATTGTAAATTGAAGAACGAATCTCAGTTCCTCAAGCATGTGTCCAGCCATAAAAAGGGCGTACTGCACTAGGATAACGCCAAAACTTGCACCTACAGCCGCTCGTGAGTTTTTGAAAAGAACTGCAAAGAATATCGAAACGGCTATTATGACTAAAAGCATCGGCCAAGAGATAAGCACCGAGACGAATAAAGAGTAGAACATCCAGCCTTCTCCGACCGAATAGACTGAAAGCACCAACACAGACCCCCCGAGCACGAGTAACAGTAAAGAGAATAACGCTAGCGAAGTGAACTTCTGAATCAGGTATTCTTTCCTCGAAAGGGGTGTCGAGAAGAGGATATCCATCCTGTTACCTTCAAAATCTCCTGTCACGCTCTTCACAGATAGATAGCTGAGATAAACTCCAACAAGTAATATCCACCAACTGTATAGCTCTACCGAAAGAAAGCCCTCGATCTCGTCCATCCTAAGGTCTTCTCTTCCTGCAGTAAACATCTGGAAATAGGGCGTCTCCATCATCTCTTCTAGAGGCGATTTTCTCTCGACTGTCGAGGCCATCCCTATGGGAACACGCGATTCCTCAACCAAGGCAACTACACCGTAATACCTTTCCTCTCCTGAGGATATCGTCACACTAGTGATAGTAACATTAGATTCTCCAGTTCTTCCGATCTCTCGCGAAGTTGCCAT
>CAZRWG010000058.1:1827-7192 GCA_964603805.1 uncultured Thermoplasmata archaeon | reverse complement strand
AAGGTGGTAGAAAAAGATAGACAGAGTAAATTGAGAGAGATTTTAGAGAGTATCGACACGTTAAAGGAGATCAGAGAGGAGATCGAATCGGCGGTAGTTGAAGATCCACCTGCAACGGTGAAGGAGGGTGGCATAATAAAGGACGGCTTTGACGAAGAACTCGATGAATTGAAGAAAAAGGCTAAAGAGGGTAAAGAATGGATAAATTCACTAGAGGAAAAGGAGAAGAAAAAAACGGGAATAGACAAGTTGAAAGTTGGATATAATAAGGTACATGGCTATTATCTAGAGGTCCCAAAATCAAAGACTGAAAATGTTCCGGAATATTATGTGAGGAAGCAGACGTTGAAAAACGCTGAGAGGTATTATACTGAAGAGCTAAAGGATAAGGAAGAAGAGATAATCAGTGCTGAGGAAAAGATGGAAGCTTTGGAGTATGAGATATTCAAAGAAGTGAGGGAGGACATAGGCGCTGAGGCTGAGAGGTTTCAGGATACAGCGGAAGCACTATCCGAATTGGACGTGTTAACCACTTTTGCACATGTAGCTATCAGGAACAACTACAATCGTCCAGAAGTCTTTCCGAATGGAAAGATCGAAATAAAGGAGGGAAGGCATCCTGTCGTTGAGACCACTATACAAGAAAATTTCGTTCCGAATGATGCCGAACTCGATGACATGAACAATCAATTTTTGATAATAACTGGTCCGAACATGTCGGGAAAATCAACGTATATGAGGCAGATCGCACTTATAACATTGATGTCTCAAGTGGGCTGCTTCGTACCTGCTGAGCAGGCAAAGATAGGTATTGTAGACCGTATATTCACCCGAGTAGGGGCTTTAGATGACCTCACTAAGGGACAATCTACATTCATGGTGGAGATGGTTGAACTTTCAAATATACTCCATAATGCGTCTGAAAACAGCTTGATATTGTTGGACGAGATCGGTAGCGGTACAAGTACTTTTGATGGTTTGAGCATCGCATGGTCTGTTACTGAGTACATTTGTAGGGAGATCGGAGCTAAGACTTTATTTGCTACACACTACCATGAGATAACTGAATTAGAGAAGTCCCTAGATAAAGTGAAAAATCTACATGTGGCAGCTAAAGACACAGGTGGAAAGATCAAGTTTTTGAGGAAAGTAAGAGAAGGAAGTACCGATGAGAGTTACGGCATCCACGTCGCTTCTCTCGCCGGCCTTCCAGATCCTGTTGTCGAGAGATCTCATGAAGTTTTGAAACAAATAGAGGAGGATCATACGATCAAGATGAAAAAACACGCCGGTCCAAAATTCACCCAGATGGTCTTCGATCCGGAGAGCGGTGAGGGAACGACCTCAGATTCTCATCCGGTCGTGGAAGAGTTAAAAGAGATGGATGTTGAAAACATGACTCCCATAGATGCAATCAATGAACTTTGGAAACTCAAAAATAAACTGAAGGAGGAATGAATTTGGGGCGGATCAATGTTTTATCGGAGAAAACGGTGAATCAGATAGCTGCTGGGGAAGTCATCGAGAGACCGGCTTCAGTGGTCAAAGAATTAGTAGAGAACTCATTAGATGCAGAAGCCGACGAGATCTCGGTAGAAGTGGAAGATGGCGGTAAAAAAAGGATAAAGGTAAAAGACAACGGCTATGGAATGACTAAAGAAGAAATTGAATTGGCTTTTCAAAAGCACGCAACAAGTAAGATAGAGGATATCGAAGACCTCGACGATCTGGGTAGTTTAGGATTTAGAGGAGAAGCTCTGCCGAGTATAGCCGCGGTTTCTAAAGTGAAGGCTTTAACGAAACCGGAGGATCAACTCGAGGGAACGAAGGTAGTTTTGCATGGAGGCGATATGAAAAATATTGAAGAAGTTGGATGTGCTGTCGGAACTTCCATCGAGGTAAATGATTTATTTTACAATACGCCTGCGAGAAAAAAGTATCTTAAGAAAACGAACACTGAGCTTTCACATGTTAGTGAAGTTGTAACTAGAAACGCTATAGCTAATCCTGAGGTTGAATTCTCTCTCACCCACAATGGGAACGAACTGACCTTTGTTCCTAAGTCTTCTTCGATGTTGGAGAATATAAAGTCGATATATGGTATGGATATCGCTAAAAAGATGGTTAAAGTCGAGAAAAAATTGGATGGTTTTTCTGTAAAAGGTTATGTGAGCAAACCCGAGATTACTCGAACGAATAGAAAACACATCTTCACTTATGTAAATTCAAGATACGTGAATAACAATGTTCTGAAGAATGGAATTTTAGATGGTTTTGAAACGCTGCTTAAAAAAGGTCGATATCCTTTAGCTTTTTTGGATATAAACATAGATTCTGTGAAAATCGATGTGAACGTTCATCCGACCAAAACTAAGATTAGGTTTTCAGAAGCTGAAAACGTTAGGGAAGGCATAGCTGAAGCGGTAAAAGAAGGCCTTTTACAGGAAGATCTAGTCCCTGAGAGATCGGTTGAAAGTGACATTGAAAAAGCGTCTGATCAGGAGAAAAATTTAGAGGAAGAAAAGAGGTTGAAAGGTAAGCAATCGCGGCTCGGATTGGATGAAGAGAGAGAGGTAAAAGAATCCAAGCTTTCTCATATGAGTGTCGTAGGGATTATCAAAGATTCTTTTATAGTGGCTGAGACACCTTCTGGAATGGCAGTGGTGGATCAACATGCTGCACATGAGAGAATAAACTATGAAAAACTTAAAGAGAGGGTAAAAGAGGATATCGACAGTCAAAAACTCGTATCTCCAAAAAATGTTGAATTGAAACCAGAAGAAGCTGCTTTGTTAAGAGCTAATGAGGACCTCCTTGAAAGGCTTGGTTTTGAAATAAGTCATTTTGGAAAGACGACCTTTAGGATAAGAGGTGTTCCCGTTATCTTCGGAGAAGTGCAGGAGAAGGAAGTACTGCATTCAATACTCGATGAACTTGGGAATTTGAGTACAAACTCTCTCAAAGAGAGACGTGAAGAGATGCTCAAGTATATGGCCTGTCATGATTCAGTCACAGCAGGAGATAAACTTTCTATAACGAATGCTAAGCAATTATTGGAGAAACTCGGACAGATGGATAATCCTTATACTTGCCCACATGGTAGGCCAACGATCGTCAGTTTTGCTGAAAAAGAGATCGAAAAGTGGTTCAAGCGCACATGAGAGGTCAAGGAAAAATTTATAAGAAACTTCCCTGTATGAACATTCCCAGAATTGAGTTTTGAGTTTAAAATGCACAACAGCGGGGTAGGATAGCCAGGATATTCCGTCGGGCTCATAACCCGGAGATCGGTGGTTCAAATCCACTCCCCGCTATACTTTTTATCCGTTAATTTCTTGGAGAAAATTTAACTAAGTCTTCCCCTCTTGAAAGTTACGATGAACAAAGAAACGAAAGAAGAGTATTTAGAGACGCTCTACAAGTTATCCATGAAAAACGAAGGTAAGAAGATAAAGACAGGTGAGATCGCTGAAGACCTGAGCGTGTCATCTCCTTCAGTTACAGAGATACTTCCTAAATTAGAAGAGGAAGGTTATATTGTTTATCGACCCTATCATGGAGTGGAACTGACCGATAAAGGAAGAAAAGAGGGCAGAAGGATAGTAAGAACTCATAGAGTTTTGGAAGTATTTTTGGACGAATTTTTTGACATATCCGATGATAAGATGCATGAAAAAGCCTGTGAGCTTGAACATATATTTGATATGGAGATGATAGATGAGATCTGTGAGAGGATGGGAGCTCCTTCTTCTTGTCCTCATGGGAATAAGATCCCCTCTTGTGTTGCCGAGGATTGTCCTGTAGAAGAATGAGATGTGCCGTAAAAAAATATATTAAGCTCTAGAGTTATTAATAACTAAATAAAAGGGAGTGATCAATATGAATGGCTTGGAAGAATTATATGAAAGATATTTAGAAGTATATGATGAGCAAGAAGAAGACGATAAATTGATGGAAAAATTCAACGATGAGTTTTTAAGAAATGAGATGGAGGAGTTATTGAAAAGTCTAGATATTGAAATCAAGAGCGACTGGGTCAAGGACGATATGGCCTACAAGATGCTCTCTGCTGATTTCTACGAAAGAGTGAACGAAAAAGTCGGAGAAAGTTCTAAAGACAAAGAGGTCGAAGTTAAGAGGAAACCAGAAAAAGGTTTCGCTGGCGCTAAACTTTTTGGTGACTTCGATATTGGCGCACCTAGCTATATCAAAAAATTCTGGAAAGAGATGCAAAAAGAAGTCGATAAAAACTTAAAGGATTTTAAGATCAGTCCAGAAAAATACTGGATAGAGATCGAGAAGATGTGGGAGGAACAATCTGAGGTTGTAAAGAAGAACATCGAAATGCTGGCAAAAAAGGAACTGCCCGAAGAAGACGTGGAAAAGCTAAAAGGCGAATGGGAAAAATTTACCGAAGAGATGAATTTCCATCTAAAAGAGATACCATTAGAGATCGAACTGAAAAGAGAGTCTATCGGCGATATTATCAAGGAGCATACTGAAGAGAGTCGGAAGATAATGGCCGAACCCGATAGAAAGTTGAGAGATCTTTATCCTTTGTGGTTTGACATGGTAAAAGAGGTACGGGAGGAGTTGGAAGACGGAAGGAATAGGCTCGAGGATAAAGAGGAAGCTCTCAGCGATACCTGGGATGAATTTTCAGAAAGTATCACTAAAGAGTTGAGAGAACTTGCTGAGGAGCATGATGAAGCAAAGAAGTTGTTCGAAAAATGGAATATGATCTCTGATAGATTGGATGAAAAGATGTCTAAGATACCTGAGAAGCACGATGATATCTACAAAGAATTCTGGGAAAGCCTTGGTAGGAAGAAGCCAAAATTGGCCAAAAAGATTGAGGAATTCACGGAACTTACTGAGAAGGACTATATGGATAGGATAGAAAATGTTCTTGAGCCGATAAGATCAACCTACGAAAAGATGATGAAACCTAAAGATGAAAAAGAGGAGATCAAGGAGTTGAAGGAAAGGATCTCTGAACTGGAGAAAAAACTCGAAGAGAAAGAGTGAAAAAAATCTCTTCACAAAATCTTTTCTAATCTTTTTGCATTTTTGAACATCTCGTAATTGTTGAACATGCAGTATATCTTTTCTTTCTCTTCTGATAGATTGTTTAGTTTTCTAGCAAGTTCCTGAAGTTCATCTTCTGAATAATCGTAATCATAGTCGTATTCGTCTGGATTTAATCCATGAAGTCTTATGTAGGCTATATGATGGTTTGAAGTAGGTTCTCGTCTTAGAATATCAACTACATGGATTAGATCAAGGTCGTTGCAGATCTCTTTCACCTTTTTTGGTTTATCTTTCCAGTCACCTCTTGGTTCCCATGCGATGTTCAGATCGTTTC
>CAZRWG010000058.1:0-1817 GCA_964603805.1 uncultured Thermoplasmata archaeon | reverse complement strand
AATTCTCTCATATTTTTCTCATTTTTTTCACTGTAACCAAAACTGCCTGGTGTTTGGATTAAACACACATCTGCTTTGAGGCCCTTTCCTATATCTTTAGTTTGGTTCCAGGCCTCTATGATCTCTTCTTCAGGTCTTAGATAACCGAAGTTTTCTTTCTGTGATTCTGAAAGTTGGTCTTTTTTATTTCGCCACGTAGGGCTTGAAGTAGGGTGAGTGAGAGCTTGCCATGCCTTGAAATTGAACACGAAATCTTCCTTGGCATTTTTTCTCCATTTCTCCACTGTTTTAAATGTAGGGGGTTTGTAAAATGTCTTGTTGATCTCTACGGTTTGAAAAGCTTCGGAATAAGCTTGGAGTTTGCTTTCATACTTTTCCTTCCAGCCCACTTCAGGTTGGTAATATCCATAGCCACAAGTCCCTATTTTTATTTTGGACATCTTATCACCCTTGATTTCAGATAAAGATAGAATCATTTATCAATCTAATGGATTCTCTCCTATATACTTAAGATATCTTTATATAGACGAGTATCGTTTATAGATTGGAGGCATAATTATGAACTTGAAATTAACTGTATTGAACTTGTCTGAAAGTTTGAAGTGGAAGAACTGGCCAACCTGGTTGAAAGGCTTTTTCTTATTATGGCCATCATTAGGTCCGGCCTATCTGTTCATCACGAGAACACCGGCTCCCATAAGTGGTGATGCTGATTTGAGTGCTATAATGACCAATGTAGAATACCAGAACTATTTCATAGTGGTCTTCATAGGCTTTTGGTCGATCAACTTGATCTTGCTTGGATTGACATGGGTTGTTGGTAGTGTAGTCTCGGATACATATAGAAGTTACCTGAAAGAGAAATCGAAAGTCAGAGTGAGCAGACCTTCCGAAGAGCAAAGAGTATCTCTAGAGACAAAAAAAATTGTAAAGAGGTATCCACTCTTGGTCAAAAAGGGATCTCAAGAGATGTCTAGTGAACCTAAAATGGTGAATATAGCTTATCCTGTATTGAGAAAAAAAGATTCATCTACTCGATCACCCAAGTGATCCTATATTTAGGAATGTTAGAGGATAAAAACCCTTTTTATTTTTCCCTTTTAAGGTCAATTTTGATTGAATTTTGGTAATCAGACCAATATCTTTATATTATATTTAGATAACTTAAAATATTGATAGTTTAAGAAACTTATATATACTACTCTAGTCATTATATAGTCGGTGAAAAAACTTGAAACAATACGTATTAGCGCTGTTGATAGCGAGTTTCCTTGCTATTGGCAGCCTAGGAATTGGCGTAACAGTGATTACAAACGCCTCTAACATGATAGAGGACAATGATTTGACAGCAACAGGTGAAGAGTATATGCTTATAAATATATTCAAGTACTACGGCGACGAACAAAGTGATTTGTATGAATATGGAGAAGGGTTAGAAGACTGGGAATTCAAACTGTACTACAAAGGTGGACCTGGAGATGGTCCTTGGGGCGATCCGATAATGACTACCACGACTAATTCGGACGGAGAGGCTTGGTTCTGGATTCACCCAGAGGATTTCCTCATCCCACAAAGCACAGAATTGGGATTGGATGTTAATGGTCCAAGACAATTCCATTTCAAAGTAGAAGAGACATTGAAACAAGACTGGTACTTTACAGGTGGAACGGGCTACGGTGGTTCTCTAGAAGAAGACGGTGAAGAATTCGATGATGAACCAGAAATATCAGTTCGCATGAACTGGTTTGATCATGTTGACCTCGAATTCGGCAATGCGATGGAGACCCTGTTCGAAGATGAAGATTGGGACTTGAGAC
>CAZRWG010000057.1:0-7205 GCA_964603805.1 uncultured Thermoplasmata archaeon | reverse complement strand
GCTAAGGTGCATTTTTCCGAGGAAGAAAAACCATTAGGAGAATTGGAAGTAAAGATCGTTTGTGATGACATAAGCGGTTTGATTGAGGATCTAACGGAGACGGAGGAATAAGATGATATTTGCTTCGAATCCAAAGTTTTCACTGATACCTTTTAAAGATGCTTTGAGAAAGGTTGAAAGTGAATTCGACGGATGGGAGATACTAGCAGAAAAGTACCACGGCTGGGAACATCGTGAAGAGATTAAAGAAGCTCTTTCGACAACAGATATAGAAGTTCAGATACATGCACCCCTCAACGATATAAACATAGCTAGCATAAATCCGGAGATAAGAAAAGCTAGTATAAAAGAGGTCAAAAAATCGATCGAGATGGCATCTATGATGGAAGCAGATATAGTTACTGTTCATCCTGGTCTGTATTCTCCCTTGAGTATCTATTGGGACGGGGCTACAGACTTATCTAAAAAATCTCTTAGAGAGCTTAAGAAATATTCAGAGGAATATGGAGTCGTGTTAGCGCTAGAGAATCTCCCAGAGATGTGGCTGACCATATGTAGCACGGTAAAAGAAATTAAAGAATTTCTCAAAGAATTAGACATAAAATTTTGTTTAGATGTAGGTCATGCTTATACAGCGGGTGAGTTAGATGAGTTCCTCGAGCTTTCTCCCGTAAATGTTCATCTACATGATAATTTGGGTGAAGAAGATGTTCATCTCAAGCTAGGAGATGGAGATGTGGATATTAAACACGCTCTTAAAAGTTTAAAGGGTTATGATGGCAATTTTGTAATAGAGGGTAGAGAGATGGAAGAACTTATTGAGAGTAAAAATTATCTAACAAATCTTTTGAATGATATAGGTATTGGGTAAAAAATATATCATGAAGATGGTATTAATAGGAGAATAGAGAGATGAATTGGTCAGTGATAGGATATCTAGCAGCTATAGCTTTTTGCCTCTATATGAGCGGTAGATTTTCCGGTACAGAGACCGCTCTCACCGCTTTGGATAAGGTAGATATATCTAGGATGAAACAGAATAAGGAAAAACATGTCGAAAAGATAGAGTATCTAAAGGAACACATGGATCAAACAATAACCACTATCCTTATCGGTAACAACATTGTGAATGTAGCCGCTCCGACTCTCGTTACAGTGATGGTTCGAGACTTGATAGGGAATTGGGCTATCTCCATCGCTAGTGGTATATTGACTCTTATCTTGTTGATCTTTGGTGAAATAACTCCAAAAGGGTTCTCATTGAAGAACAAAAAACGTTTTAGCCGGAAGAACGCCGCTTTGATATACTACATGTCTATCGGTTTGAAGCCATTGATCAAAGCACTGAACGATGTTTCCGATTATTTTATAAACGCACTCGGAGGAGAGACAAAGTTTGATGAGTTATTAGTGACAGAAGGAGAGATAATACACCTTGCTTCTATGTTAGAAGAAGAAGGTATCATAAAAGAGATAGAGAAAGATATCCTTCACAGAGTGTTCTATTTCGGCGACCAAAAAGTTGAAGAAGTGAAGATTTCGAAGGAAGATACATACGCTATGGACTCCGACCTTCCCATAGAAGAAGCTGCTGAATTTATCCAGGACCACGGTTATACGAGGATACCCGTTACCAAACATGATTCTGACGATGTGGTGGGTATATTGTACAGCAAAGAGATTCTTGGTAAGGAAGGAGGACAAGTTAAAGATCACATGAGAGAGCCATACTTTGTGAAGAATAAAGATGATGTAACAAAGGTCTTTCAACGTATGAGAAACGAAAGAATACACCTAGCTGTGGTTAGAGACGAAGAGGACAACTTCGATGGCATAATCACTTTAGAAGATATATTAGAAGAGCTGGTAGGTGAGATCTATGATGAATTTGATTGAAAAGACAAAATAATTTATCTTGAAGAGATGGATATCATGATTAGATTGTTGGTTTCTGCTATATTCATGTTTTTTCTTCCCGGCTATACTCTTATCAATGCTGTTTATCCAGGGAAAGGGGAATTGGACAAAGAATTGGATATTCTTTACCGGATCGTTTATAGTATAGGAATCAGCGTGGCTGTCGTTATCATAATAGGTTTTCTTTTAGGACATATTTCTGGTGGTGGTTTTGTTTCTATAAATATATGGATCAGCCTTATCTCTTTTACTGTTATATTTTTCTTTATAGGTTGGTATAGAGGTGCATATCAAAGATTAGATCTTATTTCACCTCGTTTGACTAGACCTAGACCGAAAGTCTTAGAACAAGATGACAAAGATGCAAAAAAGGTAAAAAGATTGCAAAAGGTAGCTAGAAAAAGAGCAGCTTTGAAAGAGGATATTAAAAACATTGACAATGAAGTGGAGAAGAAAAAAGTGGAAAAACAGTTGGAAAAGATTGAGAAAAGGCTGAAAGAATTAGAAAAAGATAGAGAAAGAGATTTTTGAGAGAGATATTATGAAATTTAAATATAAACTGATGATAGTAGTCAGAGATGACTTAAATATTTCACCAGGTAAATTAGCGGTCCAGGCTTCGCATGCTTCTGTAAGTTGTGCAGTGGAAAGTGAAAAGAAGAAAAAGAAATATTTCAAAAGATGGATGAAAGAAGGGCAGAAAAAGGTACTTGTTAGGTGCGATGATGTTGAACATATGGAATTTTTGAAGGAGAGAGCAGAGAAAAAAGGGTTAGTAACTAAACTAGTAAGCGATGCAGGCTTGACCGAAGTTAGATCCGGAACTAAGACATGTTTGGGAATCGGACCCGGTCCTAACGATGTGGTTGATGAGGTCACGGGAAAACTTTCTTTATATTGAAATGTGAAAAAATGGGTAAGAAACAGATTAGAGCTATAGGGATAGACGATGCTCCTTTTGAGTTTTCGCAGAAAAGAGTGCTCGTTGTAGGAAGCGTGGTGAGAGCACCTAATTATCTTGAAGGCGTACTTTCGACGAAGGTAGAAGTCGATGGGAAAGATGCTACTGAAAAACTGGTTAAGATGATAGAGGATTCGAGATTTGTAGATCAGGCTAATGTCGTATTTTTAGATGGGATAGCTGTTGGAGGTTTCAATCTTATCGATCTAGAAGAATTGAGCGATTCTATTGGTATTCCTTCGATAACTATCTCGAGAGAAAAACCAGATTTCGAGAAGATAAAAAAAGCGTTAAAAGAACATTTCGAAGAATGGAAAGAAAGATTCACTTTGATGAGAAAAGGAGAACTACATAAAATCGAAACAAGATATAAGCCTATTTATGTCCAAAAAGAGGGTCTAAAAATAGAAGAGGTAAAAAGGTTGATCGATCTCTTTACTGTGAGAGGAAGACTCCCTGAACCTATCAGGATTAGCCATATGGTTGCCTCCGGTATAATAAAGGGGGAATCTCAGGGTAAACCCTGAGATGGAGGAATTATAGTGATAATTTACTCTTAGTTATCTCCTGATTCAGTTGATTACTTCCTTGTCAGACGTTTCGATTTCGCCATCAGTTTCTTCAGGTTCTTTGTTCCTCTGCCACTCATGGGTTCTTGGTTTTCTCTTTTTGCCTAAACTCCCTAAGATATTAAGATTTGAAACTCTTTTGTTAGTATCTGATAGATAGATGATCGATATCGTAGCGATTATGACTATTATCAACGGGAATATCCACCATTGACCGGCTAGGACTGATTCGTTATCTCCCTCCGTGACAGTTAAGATTATTTCGGCAGGTTCTAGTGCTTCATTATTATCAATTTCTATTACCTCAACCTTATAGTCGCCTTGTCTGCCGGTCGTCGTCGACCAATCAAGGGTTGCATTTGATTCACCCTCATCAATATATGTAGAATGTCGTCTATCTCCCTCGACTTCTAGGGCTACATGAAAAGTGCCTTCGGGTTGAATGTTGCCAAAGCCATCTTGAACTTGAACTGTATATTCTGCTGTCTCTCCAGCAGTTATGGTGTCTTCGGAAGGCGTTTGAAGGAATACCAATACTTCTGGATCCGCTGGCTCTACTGTGACAATTACTGTTTCGGATGACACATCATTGTAAGTCGCAGATACCTCATATTCTCCGGCCTCGGTGTTATCAAATACACCGACCTCATCCGTATTCTCCCAATTGAAGATGCTATCTTCTGTTGATGGATCATCATCATTTTCTCCGCTATAAGCTGATGCTGAAAAGTCTATTTCCTCTCCTGCAGTAATTGTTTGATCCACATCAGGATTTATTTCAACTCTTGTTACTAATTCTACTTGGAACTCACCTAAATCTAGTTCATCATCACTAGAGTCCAACTCCACAGAAACGGTATAAGTCCCTTCTTCTTTTTCAGAATGAGAGAAACTTATTTCTTTAGATTCTCCTGGGCCAATAAATAAGTCCTTTCTATTCTCTTCTTCTTCATTTATTTTAAGGATTACCTCTTCGTCATCACCATCTTCTCCTAGATTTCTGATTTCTCCTGTGATTGTCACCTCTTCTTCTGGTTGAACGAGGTCCTTGTCTATAGACCAATTTACTAGTTCAAACCCATTATCCTCGGAAATTTCATTTCCAGATACCGAGAAACCGACGATACTAATTGAGATCACCAAGAAAAGGGCTATGAGTAATATGGGGAACGTTTCGGTCTTGCATTTCATTCTCATCGCACCTACGTAAGACACTTTTGTAGGCTATATAAAGTATTTTTGGAAGTAATATGACAGGATTTTATGATGTTTTGATAGCAAATATATAAAATATATTAAAAAATCCAGTAAAAAATAACTTAAATAGTATTTTCAAAAAAATGGAAAAAAATCTTCAAAAAGAGGAAAAAATCATCGTCTGACAAATTTGAAAAAAACAGAAAGAATATTAATGATTCGTCCGACGAAATTTAGAAAGAAAAAGGTTTTAATCAACTTTACCGGGAGTTCCTTTCACTACGGAAACTGTGCAATCTGCGTGCTGCAGGATCCTGTTAGTAGTACTGCCCAAGAAAAGTTCTCTAAATCCGGACATGCCATGGGATGAGATATAAATGACGTCATCCTCCTGGGCAAACTCGCATATCTCTTCATATGGTGAACCTTTCATTATCTTTGTTTCGAGTTCTACTCCCATCTCCTCTGCCAACTCTTCAACTCTTTCAAGAGCTCTTTCTGCGGTCTTTTCTAGACTTTCCTTAATCTTTCCAGAGATACGGATATCCCCCATCTCAACAACATAAATTGATGTTGCAGGGATGTCAAGACTAGCCGCTAGTTTCATTCCTTCTCTAACACCTTCCATAGCTAAATCAGAACCGTCTGTCGGCAAGATTACTTTCCGATACATGATTTATGCGTAGTATGGTAGAAGTTAATATATATTTTTGAGATGATTAGGGATATCCCTGCAGAATGGTTCTTAGAGATTCATTTCTACTTGTACCCCGTCTTCTAAAGTATTGTCAACCGGACATCTGTTCTGTATTTCTTCTATGAATTTTGGGATCTTTTCTTCCGGTATACCTTCTACTTTTTTGACCTCGACCCTTATATTTTGGAAACCTATAGGTACGTCGGCCTTTCCCATAACCCCTCTTGGATCTAGATCCCCTTGGATCTCCAACTCGAAATCCTCGAGCTGATATCCCATCTCTTCGGCGATTATAGTCCCTGTAAAGTCTAAACAACCTCCTAATGAAGCAAGAAGAACTTCGAGAGGATTTGGTCCTTTGTTTGTACCTCCTAATCTTTCGGGTTCATCTATAGTTATCGAGAACTCTCTGGTCTTTGCCTCGGATTGAAATCCGTCTATCTTGTTTAGCTTCGCTTCATACGTGTTCAACTTCGATCCTTTTTCACCCATATTTATCACAGGAGTTAATAACGGAGTTATATTATAAAACTATTGGTCCTTTTTGTGAAAAACAACCATTGCAAAATGAATATTTTGTCTATTCTCATAGAATGATCTCCAACATGAGAAAAGTAAATAGTAGTCCACCTAAACCAGTATTTACGTAAGGCAGGAACCAGTACACCTTCTCTATTTTCATTTTTTCACTAGTAAGTACAATAAGAGGTATGATCGGATATATCAGTATGATAAAACTCATTGGATGAAAATTTGTCAAGAAGATAGTTAACGAAGTAAGGCCTATCCAAAAAGCGGTACAAAGAGCAAGAGATGGCTTTTTGCCAAAAATGACCGCAGTTGTCTTAATTCCAGCCTTTTTATCATAGTTGATGTCTGGTATCGCAGAGAAGATATGCATAGCAGAGATATGAAAAAATCCTGCTAGAATTAAAAATATAGATGGGAGTTCCTCTGAAACCAATACATAGGCGAAGATCCCTGGCATAATGTAAAGCATGTTAGAGGAAAAATCGATAATAGGTTTAGACTTGAATCTAAGTGGTTTGGCGCTATAAAAATAAGATAGGAAAAGGAAAATAGAGAAAATCGCTCTCTCGAGCCAATTACTTTGAAATATCAACAGAAGTATGCTTATAGCCGCTGTAACATACAAAATTGATTTTAGATCCTTTATCTTGTTTTGGACGAGTTTGTGTTCTTTTTCTTCTTTCTTTGGATTTTCTTTGTCCGTAGAAAGATCAAAAAGATCGTTTACCCCATAGATGAAGATATTAGCGATGAAGAAGAAGTAGAAGAGATACAGATAGTATTCTAATTGGTAAAAATCAGAGATATTTTCTGCACCTAGAGTATACCCTATGACAAAAGTTCCTCCTGTATAAATCCAAAAACGGAATCGGGATACTTTGAACGCGTATTTTATTTTTTCGAGCATGTATCTCCTTCCGGATAAGTCTTCGACTATACTTTAGTGTTAACTTTTCTGGGATGTACAAAGTTGACCAAACCTTTGATCACTATCCTGGTTTTAGAAGGCTTCAATTTTCCCTCGTAAACTACGTATGGTTCCCTCCTGATTCCTCTAGCAGTCCACTTGTACATATCCGAAGCTGTTTTGATCGGTATCAGATACCTCTTTGGGATATATTGGAATCCGTCCTCTGCTATCTCCTGCCATTCCTCGAATCTGCTAACCTGCTCATCGATGAATCGAGTAAAACTTTCTTTTTTGTTTTGAGTTTCTGAAAACTTCAACGAGTTCAAATTTAATTTTTTCATATCTTCTTTAGGAAGGTACTGTCTATTTAATTTGATATCTTCCTCGATATCTCTTATAAAATTAGCGTACTGCATCGCTCTC